>JAPOIQ010000196.1 GCA_029978815.1 bacterium | reverse complement strand
CTGCCTTGGTCTTAATGCTAATGCGATATGGCCGCTGGATGTAACGGCGGACGATGGCCCAGATCACGCCAACTGTGAACACTGTTCCGGCAAGGTCGCCAACAAGGGCGTACGCCTTATAGGTCGTACCGTGAAGGAACTTCAGACTTTCGGGCATCTGGTGGTCGATTTCGAGCACCGTGGTCACTCCCATGAGCACCAAGAAACCGAAGTAGATCATCGAGTGCATGAGGCCAGCAGCAGAATCTCGAAGAAGTGTGCGCATGTACACACCAGCGCGGAAGTCGGCGGCGCGTCGCTTTGCATTCTTTGCGGTCGTGCGACGCTTCGCAACCGCGCCACGTTCCCAATTCTTCATTCGATCTGCGAAGCGGAATGCTCCCCAGACCACCATCACGGGAATGAGGGTGTAGAACGCGATCTGAATCGGCCCGGGAATGTTTCCGAATACGGTTCGGTGAACTTCATTCTCGTTATGCCAGTGCGTGATCTGCGGCAGTACGCCCGAAAGCAGAATGAAGGCACCCATTCCGATGCCAAGCCCGAGCGAAAGTTGGTGGGGCTTTAGCCGTTTGTCGCTGCTGGTTGTTGATTCCGTCTGCGTAGCCATGCGTTTCCTACGCTAGTTCGTTTCGCGCGCAGAACTACAGGTCGTTCGGTCAACCCGAACGGATTTATCAGTGGGTTCCTGCCTGGTGGGCAACGCCTTCAATGGCCGCTGCGATCGCGTCTGGATCTCCGAGATAGTCAGCGGATCCGACGTTCAGGCCATCGTTAAAGGTGTAGCGGCGCGGCACTCCGGTGGGGATATTGACGTCTGCGATGTCTTCTGCGGACACATCTTCAAGGTGCATGAGCAGAGCTCGAAGACTGTTGCCATGGGCGGTAACGAGCACATTCTGACCGGCAAGTAGTTGCGGGGCGATCCGGTCATACCAGTACGGCAAGACTCTGGCGACGACATCACGGAGGCACTCGGTGCCCGGAAGAACATCTGCGGGCAGGTGCTGGTAGCGCTGGTCGTTGACCGGATGCTCTGGGCTTGACGTATCGACGGCCGGTGGCGGTGTGTCGAAGCTGCGGCGCCAAATGTGGGTTTGCTCGGCGCCATGCTGCTCGGTGGTCGCCTTCTTGTCGAGACCTTGTAGCGCTCCGTAGTGGCGTTCATTGAGGCGCCAGTGACGTTCGACGGGTAACCACACCTGCCCCATTGCTTCGAGAGCGAGGTGTTGGGTGACAACTGCTCGGGTGAGTAGTGAGGTGTGGCTGGTGTCGAAGACGAGTCCTTCGTCACGCATCGTGTGGCCGGCAGATATTGCTTCGGCGAGACCCTGTTCGGTGAGTGGAACGTCATGCCAGCCCGTGAAGAGATTGAGGCGGTTCCATTCGCTCTGGCCGTGACGGAGGATGACGAGCGTTCCTGTCATGTCCGCCATCGTACGGGCTATCCGCGCAACTGAATGCCCTACAGTTTGTTCATGTCGTTGCGTTGGAAGTTGCTGCCAATCGCCGCATTCGCCGCTGCTGTCTTCGGATTGATTTCGAACGGAACGCTTGGCTCGCCCAAAGACGTTGTGGATTTTGACGCGAAGACGATCGTGCTCTCGCCCACCGATGATGGCGCGATGCGAGTTACCGAATATGTCGATATCAACTTCGGGCGTAATCAGATGCGCGGGTATCTCCGCTATGTCCGCACCGACCTCGGCATTCCGATTGACATCTCTGCTCAGTCAGACACGATGTCCTCGCAACTGTCGACAGATTTTGATGGCAGCTATTACGAGATGCGTGTTGGAGATCCTGATGTGACATCGAATGGGCAGCATCGGTTCGTGCTGTCGTATGTTCTGCCGCTTGCGTTTGTCGACGAATGGCCGCTGAATTACTCGCTGATCGATCCTGACGAAGACCCGGTAACCGATCGCTTCCACCTGATCCTCGACGGATTCCGTCTTGCTGACCCGTTGTGCTCTGTTGGTGGTTGGGGAGAGATCGGCGGATGTGAGCTCGTCGATACTCCGTATGGCCAGGAAGTCATTATCGAGCCACTTGAGGCAAACGCCGGGTTGAACATCTCCGGTTTCGCGTTACTCACTGATGAGCGCATTGGTGAGATTTCGATTCCGTTGCCAGAGCGCGAGGAACCACCATCGAGTGGCGTGTTGCCGTATCTGGCGGTGCTAGCCGTGCTTGCAACTGCGGGCCTTGCTGTTTCACGGAATATCCGTCGAGGAATGAACACCGTCGGCGCAACCGATGCTGCTGGGGCGGCGATACCGGTGCCGGGAGGTCCGACAAGCCGGGTGAGCGACTCGGCGTTGTACGAGATGGCAACCGTCGAGTTTGCAGCGCCGAAGGGCATTCGTCCCTGGGAGGGCAACGTCATTCTCAATGAGCATCTCGGTACCGACCTCCAGTCGACATGGGTGTCGTCGCTCATTGGCGCAGGCGCGATCAGTATTGAGAAGAACGGGCAGGCCGTTGACATCGAGTTATTAGTGAGTCGTGATGAGTTGAGTGAGCTCGATCGCAAACTCATCGACCTCCTCATGCCTGATGGGGCAACCACTCGTCGCGTCTACAAGAAGTACACCGAGAAATTTGCGACGACCTGGAAAGAGATTCGTGAGGCTCTCGTCGAAGAGATCAATGGAAAACAGTGGTGGCACGATCGGCTACGGGCCTGGAACAAACGCACCTCGGTGTTCGGCGCGTGGATATGGGCAGCATCGTCGATTGGGGCGATACTCCTCCTCGATACTGCGGAAATCAGTGATGGGGACGGGAATGTGGTGGGCTTGTTGGATCCCATCACGAACAGCGCAGTCGGCATCACGGTGCTGGCCGCAGTTCTTGGGTTTTGGCTCGGAGCGGTGTCGACGAAGGGACGCATCCCTTCGCGAACCGCAATCGGCTCGGCGTTGTACTTGCAGACGGAATCGTTCCGCCGGTTCCTTGCACAAAGTGAGGGGCGCCACGTTGAAGAGGCCCATCGAATGGGTGTGCTTCGCGAATATTCGGCATGGGCGGTGGTGCTTGGTGAAGCAACTGCGTGGCGAAAGGCGGCTGAGTCTCTTGACAACCTCGCAGTCTCCGATGAGCTTGCGTACTCGCAAGACTCACTTGCTTACCTCGCGATTCTGACCGCTGCATCGACTCCACCCTCATCGAGTGGTTCGGGTGGCGGTGGTGGCGGAGGCAGTGGCGGTGGTGGTGGAGGCGGAGGCTCCGGAGGCTGGTAATCGCCCTCCGATGTGCGATCCTTCACCTATGGAATTTGGTGTCGTCATCCCTCACAACGAAATCGGAACCGACCCCGGTGCAATCAAGGCATTTGCGCAGGGGGCTGAAGAACTTGGCGCCGGCCATCTCATGATTTACGACCATGTTCTTGGAGCGAAGCGTGATCGTCCCGGTGGGTTCAGTGGTCCATACGATTCGGACACTGCGTTCCATGAGCCCTTCGTGCTGTACGGATACCTTGCTGCATGCACGGAGAAGGCGGAATTGGTGACGTCGGTGATGGTGCTTCCGCAGCGTCAGGCTGCGCTGGCTGCGAAGCAGGCAGCCGAAGTCGCAATACTGTCAAACAACCGGTTCCGTCTCGGCGTCGGTATCGGCTGGAACAAAGTCGAATATGACGCCCTTGGTGTTCCGTTCGGCCAGAAAGGTCCACGACTCGAAGAGCAGGTCGTGTTCATGAAACGTCTATGGACAGAGGACGCGTTCTCATTTGATGGGGAGTTCCACAACATGGAACTCGCAAGCATTCATCCGCGTCCTTCTGCACCGATTCCGGTGAGTTTCGGAGGGTCGGCTCCTGCTGCGCTCGAGCGATGCGCTCGTCTTGGCGAT
>JAPOIQ010000333.1 GCA_029978815.1 bacterium | reverse complement strand
ATTGGAGCGATTGATGGCTCTCTCACGTATCAAGACCAGCGCAATACCCCGCTTGATGCACCGGTGACCATTTATGTGAGTGATGACTCCTCATCCGGCTCTTTCACGGGACGGGATGCTGAGGGACGGGAGGTATCTGGCGAATTCGATTGTTCTTCAGCGGTCGCAGTAGACGAGACGCCTCCGCAGGGAAATACGGAGTTGTCACTCCTATTGCGCACGTCGAACGACATGGGTGGTCAACGGGTACGCCGCCTCGGCATGCGGGCTTCGACGACTCAGCAGTGCCCGTCGAGTATCGCTGAGCCGGCGAATCGCTGGAAAGTGGAGAATGCCGACCACCCAGTCGGCGGGCTCGTGTCAGCGGTCCTCAAATTCGACTCATCGAGCGGAAACTGGTCTGGTGAATTCGAGATTGCCGATGACACGGTTGTTGTCGAGAGCCTCGCCGTTTCGATGATGCCTAATGGACTCGTGTTTTCAGGAGTGAGCGTCGACAACCTGAGTGTCGACGGAGCGTTGGCCTGCTAGGCCTTCATCCATGCAGGGCGCTGCGCCTCGTACGAATCAATTGCTTCAGCGTGACCGAGCGTGATTCCAATGTCATCGAGTCCCTCAAGGAAGCGATGTTGTGTTGGCTGATCCATCGGGAATCCAGACGAAATTCCAGCGGCTGGTACCTCGACGAGGAGTTGCTCCATGTCAACCACGATCGACGTTGATGGGTCCGCGTCGATCGCTGCCCAAATCGCTTCGACTTCGACGAGTGGAAGCACCGCAGGCACAAGGCCATTCTTAGTGCAGTTATTGCGGAAAATATCTGAGAAGCTCGGCGCGATCACTGCTTCGAATCCGGCTTGTTGAATTGCCCAGACTGCATGTTCACGACTTGAGCCAACACCGAAGGATGGTCCAGCAACAAGGATGCTCGCACCGACGAAACGTTCATCGTTCAAGACGAATGAAGGATCATCGCGCCACGTCGAAAAGAGTCCCTTTTCAAACCCTGTGCGTTCTACTCGCTTCAGCCACTCCGCAGGAATGATCTGATCGGTATCAACATCGCTCCGGCGTAGCGGAACCCCAGTGCCTGTGATGACGCGTACGGCTTTCATGAAAGGTCCTCCGGAAGAGCGAATCGGCCAGCGACAGCGGTTGCTGCTGCGACGGCGGGGGAGACGAGGTGGGTGCGACCGCCACGACCTTGGCGGCCCTCAAAGTTGCGATTCGAGGTACTTGCTGACCGCTCACCTGGGGCGAGCTTGTCAGGGTTCATCGCAAGACACATTGAGCAGCCAGGCTCTCGCCAATCTGCGCCAGCTGCAGTGAACACCTTGTCGAGGCCCTCAGACTCGGCTTGCGCTTTCACCCGATGCGAACCCGGGACAACCATTACGCGAGGAACGGTCACCGTTCTGCCATCAAGAACTGCTGCTGCGGCGCGAAGGTCTTCAATGCGGCTATTTGTGCACGATCCGATAAAGACGGTGTCGACCGACACGTCTCGCATCGAAGTGCCTGGCTCGAGACCCATGTAGTCGAGGGCGCGACGAACGGTTTCTTGAGTGGTGGGATCGCTGAAGTCCTCTGGTGAGGGAACGCTGCCGTCGATCGAGGTGACCTGTGCTGGGTTTGTTCCCCAAGTGACCTGAGGCCGAATCGACGCAGCGTCAATGACGACCTCTTTGTCCCACGACGCACCATCGTCGGTGGCGAGGGTAGACCAGTCGGCGACTGCTGCGTCCCAGTCATCGCCGGTTGGTGCATGGTCGCGGCCTTTGAGGTAGTCGAAGGTCGTTGCGTCGGGGGCGATGAGCCCGGCCTTCGCTCCGGCTTCAATCGACATATTGCACACCGTCATGCGGCCTTCCATCGACAGCGATGTGATCGCAGAGCCTCGGTACTCGATGACGTGCCCGATGCCGCCGCCGGTGCCGATGGTGCCAATGATGGCAAGCACGACGTCTTTGGCGGTGACGCCGGGCTGCAACTCGCCCTCAACGCTCACCGACATCCATTTTGGCCGGCTCTGCGGCAATGTTTGTGTCGCCAGCACATGCTCGACTTCGCTCGTACCAATTCCGAACGCAAGGGCGCCGAATGCTCCGTGAGTGGCGGTGTGGCTATCGCCGCAGACGATTGTTGTGCCAGGAAGGGTTCGTCCCTGCTCTGGGCTGATGACGTGGACGATGCCCTGATCAGAGTTACCCATT
>JAPOIQ010000122.1 GCA_029978815.1 bacterium | reverse complement strand
GGCATGCTGAGTGAGGTCATAGTCGGTTCGCTGGGCAATGCCCTCAAGTTCATCCCAGCCCCAAGGGAACATGAACTCAACATCGGCGGTGCCCGTCGAGTAGTGCGAAAGCTCATCATCGTCGTGCGCACGAAGTCGCAACATCGATTCAGGAATACCGAGATCGCGGTACCACTCGAGCCGATGTTGGCACCAGTACTCGTACCACGATGGGCCCTCCGAGGGAGGAACAAAAAATTCGAGTTCCATCTGCTCGAATTCACGGGTGCGGAAAATCCAGTTTTGAGGAGTGATCTCGTTACGGAAGCTCTTCCCAACCTGGGCAATACCGAATGGCGGGCGCTTGCGGCTTGTCTGCAACACGTTCGAAAAGTTGGTGAACATCCCCTGAGCTGTCTCGGGGCGAAGATAGGCGTCCGCCCCAGCATCGGCAACTGGGCCAGCTTGTGTTTTGAACATCAGGTTGAACTGACGGGCCTCGGTGAACGAACCCGTCTTGCCGCAATTTGGACATGTATCAGGGTCATCTAATTTGTCCTGCCGGTGGCGGGTTTTGCACTCGGTGCAATCGACGAGAGGATCCGAGAAATTCGCAAGGTGTCCTGATGCCTGCCAGACCTGGGGCGGACCAAGAATGGCCGCGTCAATCAACACCACGTCGTCTCGCTGCTGGACCATCGCCCGAACCCAGGCATCTTTCACATTTCGCAGGAGAAGTGAACCGAGCGGACCGTAGTCATACGTCGAACGAAATCCGCCATAAATCTCAGCCGATGGGTACACAAACCCACGTCGCTTACAAAGGTTGACGATTTGATCGAGATCCGTTGCGGGCATACCTCACAGGTTACGGACATCATCCCCTAACGGCTCAATGCCGTTCAAAGACGGCAACAGCGCGAAGCCGACGCTCAATGTGATGCTCTAACGCTCGAGTGGCAAGTGCCGTGACTTCACCCGTGGCAGGCGACTCTTCACGCGCCAACGCATGTCGGAGGCGGCCGGTGAGGATGTCTCTCATAATCTCGATAGCTGCGGGCGAGATTGATGCTCCCGACCGACAGCGGCGACACAGCACCCCACCCTCGTTGAGGTCAAACGCGACAAGCGACGTCTCCTCCCCCTCCTGTTCACCACAGCGAACACACTCATCAAGAACAGGTGACAACCCTGACATTGCGAGAACCTTCAGGAAAAATGCAGCCACGTTGAGCGGGGATGGGGATTCTGCAATTGTTCGCAAAACGCCGACAAGCATCGCGTAGAGACGTTCATCAGGCTCACCTTCGAGAGAGAGTTGATCGGCGGCTTCGACAACTGCCATGCCTTGAGCTGCTCGGTCAAGTGACGACAACATCGGCGTCAATGGGTCAACAGACTCCGCTTGGCTGACGAGGTCAAGGTCACGGCCTTTGCGAAGCAGTACCTCGACATGACTCATTGGTTCCAAACGAGAACCAAACTTTGAGTTTGTGCGACGAACACCCTTCGCAACCGCTCGCACCTTCCCAAATCGTTGAGTGAGCAGCACGACGATCCGATCAGATTCTCGCAACTTGTACGTGCGAAGAATGACTCCCCTATCTCGGTACAGCTCGCCATTTGCGACTGCAGGAGAGCTCATGCGTCAAGCCCACCAAACCGGCGACGTCGACGCCCGAACTGAGCAACTGCTGCGACAAGATCTTGAGCCGCGAACGAAATCCACTCGGTTTCCGTGAAGACGAGTTCGGCGTACGCCAACTCCCACACGAGCGAAGGCGGTAAACGATCATTCTTGCCGCAGATCACGACGAGATCTGGCTCACCATCTGCAGGTTCATAGAGCGACCCAGCCACCGACGCCTCGTTAATCGGGCCCTCCCCAATTGATCGAAACGCATCGACGAGGCGCTGACGGCCATCTGATGTCGGATCAATGACGACTCCGCAGGACTCCAAACGAACAACGTGGTCGACATCAACATCGACAGGTCGTTCCCCGAGCGCCCCATATGGGCGCAGCGTCAGCCACTTCACGCCGTACGCACTCGCCGCTGCTGAAAGTTCACGTGCTGATTCAAGCCACCGATCTTGATTCCGACCCGCCCAGAGTTCGGCTGATCCTCCAACGATCAAGACATGGCGAAGCCCGAGCGACTCTGCGGTTACCTCCGCATCATGTCCTTTGTCGAATGAATCCATTCGGACATTGTTTCATTCTTTACCCCTCCCCAGCGGACACAAACCATCGGGATAACGTCACTCTTGCCCATGAATCCTGAACTACACACTCTTCCGGCTGGACGACACCATGTTGCTTGCATCATGGATGGAAATGGACGCTGGGCTGAATCTCGTGACCTCCCACGAACCGCCGGCCACACCGCCGGCGAAGAAAATCTTGCGTCAATCGTGCGGGCATCGGTTCAGCGGGACATCGGTTGGCTAACTGTCTTTGGTTTCTCAACTGAGAATTGGGTACGACCACGGGCCGAAGTACGGCACATTCTTGGTCTTCACGAGCGACTGTTCGGGCGAATTGAAGAACTCAACGAAAACAACGTTCGCATCAGATGGATTGGCCGCCCATTCGACAGCGCCGAATCTCGCACACCACGATTTGTCCAGCGAGCAATCCGAAAAGCAATCGCCGAAACGGCAGAAAACACGGGACTTGTCCTCACCGTTGCCTTCGATTACGGCAGCAGATTCGAAATGATGGACGCTGCTCGAACTGCTCAACTTCAGGGCGCCGATATCGATATTGCTGCGATGACACAGAGGCTTCACGATCCCGAACTACCACCCGTCGACGTCATGATTCGAACGAGCGGAGAGATCCGAGTCTCAAACTTCTTGCTCTGGCAGGCAGCGGGAAGCGCAATTTATTTCACCGATACCTCGTGGCCTGACCTCAGCGCCACCGAGCTCGACACGGCTCTTTCGCTCGTCGGAGCCGCGTGACCTCCGACGAAACCGTCCTCGCAGCACTCGATGCGGTCACCGCAGCGATTCCGAATGCGGAACACCGTCAAGGTCAACGCGAAATGGCGTCGCTGGTCAACACCAGTATTCGACGCGGCAAACCGGTGGTGATTAAGGCAGGAACTGGAACCGGCAAAACGCTTGCGTATCTCATTCCAAGTGTCACCTCTGGAACCTCGACTGTTGTCGTCACCGCAACAAAGGCGCTGCAAGACCAGCTCGCACACAAAGATCTACCGTTTCTCGAACTGCAACTCGCTGCGAGCACCGAACACACCTTTACATGGGCAGTTCTCAAAGGCCGATCTAATTATCTCTGCCGGCAACGTGTCGCAGAAATTGGCGGCTTACCATCAGCCGACCGGGTACAACTCTCTCTTGAAGGAATCGACGACAACGGCCGACTAGAGGTTGAACGCCTCGCAGAATGGGCGGACAGCACGATCAGCGGAGATCTCACCGAGCTTGACTGGTCGCCGAGCGAGAGCACCGTGCGGGCAGTCACCGTCTCGTCAGACGAATGCCCGGGAGCAAACCAATGCCCACAGGGCGAGAGTTGTTTCGCCGAAATCGCTCGTCATAACGCCGCGTCTGCCGATGTCGTTGTCGTCAACGCCCATCTCTACGGCCTGAATATTGCCGCAGATGGCGCCATCCTCGGCGACCACGATGTCGTCATTTTCGATGAAGCCCACGTGCTTGAAGATGTCATGAGCGACACAGTTGGCGTTGAACTCAGCGCAGGTCGGCTCGCAAGAGTTGCGACAACAGTTCGACGAATTGTGGTCGACCCCGACCTTGACGCAGATCTCAGTGCTCAAGCAGATGACCTTGCTGAGCTTCTCGAGCCGTACTCGGGCGAACGCATCCTGCCACCTCTTCCCGCCGCGATGAGCGAACTGCTTTCGACGGTGAGAAGTTCTCAAAACCGTGCCCTCACCCTCGTCACTGAACTCTCGATTGACGACCTTGATGCACAGCAGCGTCGACTCAGGGCTCAAGTAACTCTCACACGAACAATCGAAACTCTTGACAGGTTTCTCAGCCCATCCACCGACGATGTCATCTTCGTCTCCGGAGCACCTGGCTCGCGGCGCCTTGAACTCGCTCCACTCGATGTGGGGCCAACGCTCACCGAAGGTGTGTGGTCCCAGCGAACTGCAATTCTCACAAGTGCAACCGTGCCGAGGAACCTGGCTGAACGAATCGGGTTGGAGGGTGCAGAGTTTGTTGACGTTGGTAGTCCATTCGATTACGAGGCAAATTCGCTGCTCTACTGCGCAATGCATCTGCCGCAACCAAACGATCCCTCATTTCGAGCCGCAATGCACGACGACCTCGAGCAACTCATCGCCGCCGCTGGCGGTAAAACCCTTGCGCTCTTCACTAGTTGGTCAGCGATGGATGAAGCCGCTGAAGCAATGCGTGAGCGACTTCCATTCAGGATCCTCACCCAACGCGACCTGCCGAAGCCTGCCCTCATTCACGAATTTGCCACCGACGAGGACAGTTGCCTGTTCGCCACGGCAGGTCTCTTCCAAGGAGTTGACGTCCCCGGCCGGACATTGTCGCTTGTCGTCATCGACAGGATTCCATTCCCCCGCCCCGATGACCCGCTTCTCGGTGCGCGACGGGAACTCATCGGACAGCGCGCATTCATGGAGATCGATCTTCCTCGAGCAGCAACAATGCTCGCCCAAGCGAGTGGTCGACTTATCCGTACCGACAGCGACCGTGGAGTGGTCGCTGTCATGGATCGACGACTCGGGACAGCCAAATATCGCTGGGACATCATCTCTGCTCTTCCACCAATGCGAAGAACACGTGATCGCTCAGAAGCCGAAGCCCTGCTGCGTTCAATCGCTGACGCTTAGCAGCAGACGAGTACCGTCATCTTCATGACTGACGCCCAGATCGTCCGACATGAGTCGTCTCAGGGAATTTCGACAATCACCCTCGATTCACAGCACAATCGCAATGCGCTCTCCCGCCAGCTACTCGCTGAACTTCACACGGCACTCGATGCGGCTGAAGCACAAGATGCCCGGGCGATCATCCTGCGGCATGAGGGGCCGGCGTTCTGTGCGGGAGCTGACCTCAAAG
>JAPOIQ010000291.1 GCA_029978815.1 bacterium | reverse complement strand
GCCTGCGATTACTCTGCACCCGAATCACCCGAGGGCCGGGAACACCAATTTCTTTCACGAGCTGATCCCTCCCTTGAACAGTCACTGCCTCAATACCATGAGCACCTGCAAGCGCACACAGGTCGGTGTTATGGGGAGTACCGAAAAGCCGCTCAAACTCCGCAGGTGCCAAAGTTGCCGCCTGCGGAAGAAATGAGAAAATTCCACCACCATCGTTGTCGATGACAATGATGCGGAGGTCAACGTTGTGGGTATTCATTCCCCACAGCGCATTGCTGTCGTGGCAGAACGCAATATCGCCGACGACCGCAATCACCGGCATCCCCGTCAGCGCAAGCCCTAGTGCGGTTGACATCACTCCATCAATGCCATTCGCACCACGATTGGAGTGAGCGATCGCCCGCCGACCCCCGAACCATTCGAGGTCGCGAACTGGCATCGAGGACGACACGACAACGCGGGCATTACTCGGGGCGGTATCTGCCACGACGCGTGCCACTGTGGGTTCGGATAGCTCAGGCGCAAGCAACAGTTCGCTCAACGTTCGCTCCGCAATTGCGTCAACGTCAGTCCACGAGGCTCGCCACGATTCTGCCCAACGTGAACCTGTCGCTCCGGAAAAGCCAGAAGAAATTGCGGCATCAACATCAGCGACCGAGCAATGCACCGCAACGTTGTGATCAGGGTCGATAACCCCTGGACCTCCAACTTGGATAACAGGTGCGCCACTATTTTTCACCCAGGTCGACAGCACTTTTGATGCCGGCGGTCGACCGAAACGCAACACTGCTTGAGGGACGTGGCCTTTTGCGAACTCCTCATGTCGAAGCATCACATCAAAATTTGCAACCGACCGAACATCTGAGCGAACCCCCGACAGCGGATCGGCGAGAATCGGCCAACTTAACGCTTCAGCGATACGCGAGATCGTGTACGCATCGACCCCAGATGCGCCACCCGCAATGATCACACCACGTTCGGCCTTCACTTCCTCAGGAAGATCTACACGCAATGCATCTACCTTGACTGGTGATTCCGCTGACAGCGGGGCAGGGAGTGGATCGGCCTCACCAAGCAGCGGTTCCCGAAAGGGCAGGTTGACATGAACCGGACCGGTCATTGCTGTTGTAAAGAGTTGACGCGCAAGCGGCCGCCAAGAGCTACGGTCCGAATCGTCTGGTACCGGCGCATCAACCGACATGCGAACAGCGCTTCCATAGATGTTGATCTGGTCGATGGTTTGCGGTGCGCCAACACCTCGGAGTTCAGGCGGTCGATCAGCAGTGCACACGATCATGGGGACCCCGGAAAGGCCTGCTTCAACGACAGCTGGCATGAAGTTGGCCGCCGCAGTTCCACTCGTGCAGATGAGAGCCGCTGGGGTTCCACTGAGACCCAAGCCAAGGGCGACGAACGCTGCAGCCCGCTCATCGAGCACCACGTGTGTGCGCAGGCGCTCATCTCGGGCCGCAGCCACCGTGACAGGCGTACTACGTGAACCCGGGGCGATGACGACGTCAGAGAGCCCAAGTGATACCCACTCGTCAAAGAGAGTTGCAGAGAAAGTTGCCGATGCCGACACAGCCACGACGATACGGCCTTCTCGCCGACGACGTATCGTCGTGATATGACAACTTCCGAAACAACCACCATCAATATCGACATCTGGTCTGATGTTGTGTGCCCCTGGTGCTACATCGGAAAACGCAAATTCGAATCGGCACTTAGCAACTTAGGCGACGATATTTCGGTCAACGTGACCTATCGCGCCTATCAGCTCGATCCCACGGCATCACCCGGGAAGACTGAACCAGTCCGTGGCGTATACGAACGCAAATTTGGTGGCCCTCAACAAGCTGACCAGATCATCTCTCACGTGAGCTCTGTCGCCGCAGAGGCCGGGCTCGAATTCCGTATGGACAATGCCCAACGAGCAAACACGCTCCTCGCCCACCGCCTCATCTGGAGAGCCGGGCAACCCGACTCGCCGATCGCCCAATCAGAGGTCAAAGAACTTCTACTCGCGTCCTATTTCACGAATGGCAACAACATCGGTGACCCCGACGAACTTGCAACGCTCATGGAAACCCTCGGCGTTGATCATTCGGAAACCATTCGGTTTCTAGAAAGTGAAGAGGGCGAGCAAGAAGTTCAATCTGAGTTACTCGGCGCTTCCCAACTCGGCATTACTGCAGTGCCCACCTATGTGGTTGAGGGCCAATGGTCGATTCCAGGCGCCCAAGAGGCAGAGACATTCGAGCGAGTACTCCGAAGGCTTGCCGAGCGGATGAACCAGAGTTAACCCGGCATCATGCAGATCAACCTCTTGCACGGATTCACCCAAACCTCAACAAGTTGGGATGCAACAATCGTTGCACTACAGGACCAGATTCCGAATGCAACGTTCTGGGCTCCGGATATGCCCGGCCACGGCAGGGGCACCGCATTACCGATGGCGCTCCCCGAGGGTGCCACTGCTCTTGCTGCCGCATCGACCCCGGGGCTTTGGATCGGATACTCGATGGGAGGGCGTTACCTCCTGCACATCGCCGTACAGCATCCCGAGGTTGTCAAAGGCCTCGTCCTCGTCAGCACAACGGCAGGCCTT
>JAPOIQ010000158.1 GCA_029978815.1 bacterium | reverse complement strand
CGTCGGAAATGACGATGAGATCAAATTCTTCGGCGATGTCAGCAATCGCTGCAAGCTGTGAACGATCAAACACATGACCCGTCGGGTTCTGCGGATGACAGAGCAACAGTGCAGCAGGGCGTTCCGCCGCAATCACCTCACGGAGTTCACCCACCTCAAACGGAGCATGAACAAGCCGCCGATCCATATCGGTCAACGAATGCAGAAACGGGTGGTACGCAGGCGTATGCAGTGCAATCGCTGCACCAGGCTCGGTGAGCATCCCGATTGCGAGTCGCACACCCTGAAGAACATCTGCAAGGTCATGCACCCGATTGACGTCAATTTCCCAGTTGTATTTGGTCGCCATTCGATCCACGAATGCGTGACCTGCCGGCGAGGCACCGGCCCCCCACTTCTGGTAGCCAACCATTCCCCGATCAACAATTGCTCGAAGGCGATCCGCAATCGCTGGCGCCATCGGGAAATCCATATCAGCAACCCAAGAGGCGAGACGGGCAGGATGCTGCTGCCACTTCACACCCGGTGTCGAACGAAGGCGTTCAACAGTGAGCGATCTCAAACCAAATGGGTCGTTCGTTGTCATTGCGGCTCCCCCACCTCAATTCCAAACTTCTCTGCTCGTTCGCGCATAAATACCGGCACACCCCACGACAAACCCGAAGCCGCTTTCGCGTAGGCCGGGCCGTCCTCTGCCCATTCGTGGCAGGTATTTGTATTCATCTTCCATGAATCATCATCGGGGTCACGGTTGAATCCCATCTTCAATGTCGGCTCGTCTGTGTCAGGCGCCTCAAAGGTTCGCATCGACCAGGCACATTGCACGGCAACGGGCCCCATTGCGAGCAGCAACGCAGTCGTATGAGTGCAGCCACGCGGGCCGCCGAAGAGTTCACGAACCTTGTTGGAGAATCCACGTGCGATCGAAAGGCCCTCAAGCTTTTTGTAATGGTCGGTGATCACCGAACACGTCGTATGAGGGTACGTATTAAACGTCACCTCTGCCCGAGCGATTTCGAGACCCGGGAACGACACTTCGAGTTCAACCACCATGTGATGCACCGTGATCGGGTCAGGATCATGAGATATGTACAACCCTGGTGGCTTCTGGTCTCGGACAGCACCCCGAATGAGAATTCGATCGGGAGCAAGCCGGTATGACCTCACTCGATATTCACGATCATGAATGGGGGTGAGATCGGAATCGTCAGGGAGAATTGAATCTGCGAGAAACGGGTCAGAGCCTACGGTCATATGTCTTTGATGTTCGCAGACTCGCACCACCTACAGCGAATGAGAGGCTCCCTACAGGTCTAAAGGCTCAAGTCGACTGAGCGATAGCGACTGCGACCTGAGCCGCGATCTCAGCATTGTGCTCCGCGAGGGCGAGATTTGCCGGCAAGCTGTCGCCATCGGTTGCAGCAGCGATGCGCTCAAGCACGAATGGCGTGATCGCCGCTCCACGAATCCCCTGTTGCTCACATTCAGCAAGCGCTGCGGACAGTGCCGCATTCAGCCGGTCAGCGTCGAGAGAATCTGCTGCGGGAATTGGAACCGCGAGCAGCATTCCCTGGTCGGCACGGGTCCGATTGCGGTAGGCCGCGGCGACAACCTCGGCCGAATCGACTCGATGCGGCACATTCAGCCCAGATGATTGCGTATAAAACGCCGGAAAGTCGTCGGTCTGCCATCCGAACACCGGCGCCCCAGCCGTCTCGAGGTACTCAAGGGTGCGGGCGAGATCAAGAAACGCTTTTGCTCCGGCCGACACCGTTACCAGTGCACGGCGCGCAATCGCGTCGAGATCGGCACTCACATCGCCGGTCAGTTCGGCACCGCGGTGAACTCCACCGATACCACCGGTTGCGAACACGCGAATCCCGGCACGTTCGGCAACCGCAAGCGCAGCAGAGACTGTTGTCGCTCCGTACTCCCAACGCTGCGCTATTGCGATCGGAATATCTCGTTCCGCCATCTTCTTCGCCGGCCCACACACACGTTCACGCAGACTCTCGTCAATGCCCACTTGCGCCGCACCGTCAAAGACAGCCGTTACCGCAGGCACAGCCCCAGCGGCACGGACAACCGTCTCGCACCGGCTGAGAGCCTCCTCGTTCGCCGGCGAGGGAAGACCAAGATGAGAGAAAATCGTCGACTCCATTGCAACTACCGCTTGCCCTTCGGCGAGCGCTGTCGCGACCTCGTCACTCACGTTGACTTCGAACATTGACGAACCTTGCCCCTTCACATTGACAGTGTGCCAGCATTCACAAACCGGGAGACAACCTCGACGTGATGAGTGCCGGGAAAGAGGTCGAGCACCTCACATTGCTCTAAACGGAAGCCTTCTTTTTCGAGTAAAGCAGCGTCCCGAGCAAACGAAACGGGATCACAACTCACCAACACGAGCACCTTCGCACGTGACCGAACGACTGCGGCCACTCCCGGCCGGCCGAGCCCGGTGCGTGCCGGATCTGCAACGACGACGTCGGGCCGGAGATCTCCACGCATCGGGCGCCAACGACCGAACTCGCTGCGGACAAGTTCAGAACGCCCCTCACGCCCATCGAGATTGATTCGTGCATCACCTAATGCAGACCTCGATGTTTCAACCACCCACACATCTGTCTCAGAGGGCACCACAGTTGCAGCGAATAATCCGATGCCGCCATATGCGTCAACCATTGCCCTTGCTGACGCAAGCTCCGGGGCGTGGCGAGAGACCGCATCTACCAGAAGTTCTGCGGCCTGTGGTCCGCTTTGAAAGAACGACCCTGCGCTGACGACAAAATCGACGCCGGCGACTCGCTCGATAAGCGAAGCACTTGCACCAATATCGACACTTGATGGCAGACCATTGACACTGCCAAGTCGGTCATCCCATCGGGCGGTTACCTCGCCGGTCGCGACGGATGCACGAAGTGTCACCTCGAGGCCAGGATCAACTGTGATCGATTCAATCATTTCAGCCAGAACTGGAATTGCTATCTCGCATCGCCCCGCCGGAATACTCACATCTTCAGCGGCACGCCGAAATCCCGCCTGATGACTCGATGTGCCGACAACTCTCACTCCCGATCGATACCCATTTCGGGTGACCGAAGCGCCGATACGAGGGGCATGATCAATACGTCCAGTCCGACGAAGTGCCTCTGCGACAATGTCGGCCTTCAATTGGAGATGGTGCTCCGGCAAAATCTCTGCCCAGTCGCAACCTCCACAGCCATGTGTTCGGGCTGGGCATGTTGGCTCCCCGCGCTGAGGGGACGCAACCTCAACGCTGACCAGCGTTGCTCGGGCCCAATCGCGCCGATCATCGATGAGATCGACCGTTGCAACATCGCCCGGGATGCCTCCCTTCACAAAGACAACCCGACCATCACTCAACCGGCCTAAGCCCTCACCACCGGCGACAACTCGCTCAATCTCGATATCAGCGAGTCGCTGAGATGGGTCATCTTGCATCCCCACAACGTAGGTGAGCCCGATCTCCCAACTATGGTTCAGTGCGTGGCACGTCCAATTCTCATCTCCCCTTCGGTTCTGCCAGCGGACTTTTCGCGTCTCGGCGAGGAGGTCGCTGCCCTTGAGCAAGCGGGAGTAGATCTCATTCAGTGGGATGTCATGGATGGCCAATTTGTCCCGAATCTCACTTTCGGCCCCGACGTCATCGCATCTGCCCGCTCTCACACCTCTGTCCCATTTGAAGCACACCTCATGGTGCTCAACCCCGATGAACTTGCGCATCGTTATGTCGAGGCTGGGTGCTCACGATTGATTGTTCATGTGGAAGCCTGCATGCACCTTCACCGCACGCTCGCTCATATCAACGACCTTGGCGCGACCGCTGCGGTAGCGCTTAACCCGGCCACACCAGCTTCGGCTATCGAGCATGTTCTCGACCTCGTCGATCTCGTGTTGGTGATGACCGTCAATCCTGGGTTTGGTGGCCAAAAATACATCGCCACCATGGAGCCCAAAATTCGCGAGGTCAGGGCAATGATCGAGGACTCGGGTCGAGGAGATGACATTCACCTAGAAGTTGATGGCGGAATTGGCCCTGGAACGATCGCTGGAGCTGCAGCTGCGGGAGCGAACGTACTGATTGCCGGTACTGCTCTCTACCGGCATCCGGATGGCCTCGCTGCTGCGGTATCAGAACTTCGCGCGCTCGCAACGAGCGCAGTGGGCTGACAGCTCTGGACCGGCCGACTCACGTCATCTGGCGGGGCGTTGGCGAGGGCGTCGAAGGTCTCGAAGACTTGCAATCAAACTTTGCGATGAAAGCCTCAGCATTGCGAGTAAGAAGATCACGGCGACTGCGATGGTGAACGGCACCAACAACGCGGCCGCAATACTTGAGCGCTCCGACAACATCGGATCAATGATTGAAAAGTCGACCGGCCTACCATCGACTGTCAATGTCATGATGGGGTCTTCCGCTTCAGGACACTCCACGTCGTTCTCT
>JAPOIQ010000063.1 GCA_029978815.1 bacterium | reverse complement strand
GGTCTGGGCCGTCTTCAACGATGGGTTCATGTGGGACGTTCTTCGAGGCGGTTGTCCAGTTTCCGACGCCCGCAAGAGCGTTCACGACTTCTCTCAGTGATGGGGTCGAACGCACCTTCCCACTTGTGACAAGTCGCGCTTCGTGAATTCCCTCAATCGGCACCACCCAGTCTGCGTCTGGATGAACCCCAACCATCGGGGCGACTCCTGGAATTGCCCGGATTGAGCCATCGAGCCCGAGTTCGCCGATGACACATGTCGAATGCAAGGCCTCGATAGGAACCTGTTGTGTCGCAGCCAACACACCAAGAGCGATCGGCAGATCGAGCCCCGAACCCGTCTTTCGATGATGGGGTGGTGCGAGGTTGACGGTGATTTTCTGGTCTGGCCAACTCAAACCAGAGCTCAACACCGCCGCCCGAACACGGTCTCGCGCTTCCCGACAGGCCTCGTCAGGCAGCCCGAGCATTGAAAACCCTGGTAACCCACGGCCGACGTGCACTTCAACCTGGACTGAATATCCACGCGCTCCCAAGAGTGTGGCCGACATCACAGAGGCGATCACGGGGTCTCGTCCTTCCAACATGAGACGGTGAGGGGCGTTAACCCGATCGGGTGTCGACAATGTAAGCGGTCGTTGTGTCACACTCGGTTCGTGCAGTCAAAACGTCTTAGCGCAATCGCGTTAATCGCCGGTCTGATGGGGGCAACACTGGTCGCCTGCGGTGAGGCGACTCCCACTCCCGACGCAGCTGCATTCTGCGAAGAACTCCGCATCAACCGGTCAGTCATCGTCAACGGTTCAATCTCAAGCGAGATTGAACTGGCGGACACCCTCGAGCTGTACCGAAGGCTCGACGAACTTGCACCGCTTGCCGTGTCGCAAGAGTGGTCGGTGCTTCTCAACGCAATCGAGACCGCCAACACCATCGTTCCCGGAGACCAAGAAGGCGTCCAACGCGTTGCCGCAGCCGCCTATCAAAGCGAGGCTGCGGCACTCGCTATTGCGGGATGGGCAATGGCCTCATGCGAAGTCGACCTTGGCCCAGTGACAACACTGGTTCCTCACGATGCTCCAGAACCAGCAACGCCAGTCGGAGCAGAAAACTAACGCTCAGACAATCTCGCCGCGACGCAAGATTACGTTGTCGCAGAGGCCATATTCCTTTGCCTGTTCGGCCGTGAACCAACGGTCACGCTCTGAGTCTTGTTGAATCTGCTCGAGCGGCTGTCCGGAATGTTCAGCAATGAGCTGCGCCATGCGCAACTTTGTGTACGCAAGTTGCTCGGCTTGAATCGCAATATCTGCAGCCTGACCACGAAGGCCAGCGAGCGGTTGGTGCATCATGATGCGAGCATTTGGAAGGCTGTAGCGCTTACCCGCAGCGCCCGCTGTCAGCAAAAACTGGCCCATCGACGCCGCAAGGCCAAGGCACACAGTTGCCACATCACACGAAACAAACTGCATCGTGTCGTAAATCGCCATGCCCGCAGTTACCGAACCACCAGGTGAGTTGATGTAGAGCCAGATGTCACTGTTTGGATCTTCACCCTCGAGATAGAGCAACTGGGCGCAGATCTGATTCGCAATATCGTCATTGACGTCTGAGCCGAGCAACACAACACGGTTTTTCAACAACCGGTTAAAAACGTCGCTTCGAGGATCGAAACCACCATCGAGAGCGGTCGGGTTTGGCTGAACATTGTCGGAAGACATGCCTCTAAGGCTACCTGCGCTTGCGCCCGCGCTCAGCGTGCAGCTCCGGAAAGAACCACAACAATTGGGCGATCATCAAGTACGCCCGAGTCAACCTCAGTTATTGCGCCTGCTACCCCAGCTGATCCTGTTGCAGAAGTTGGAGGCCCAAATACGTTGACGATGTCGCGAGCACGCACGATGTCGGCCTCTGAGGCAACCACTGATCGACCACCAGATCGCTGGAGCGCACGAGAGATACTGATCCAGTCATAGGTTTCATCGTCAAGGATGCCATCAGCAAGTGATGTCGGCTCTTCCCAAGGTGTCATGATCTCAGACCAGTGATGTTCTGGAGAATCAACATCTCTTGCGGCTCTCAGAGCGCGATCGAGCGGGGCGCAGCCCTCTGCCTGCACGACAACGAGCGGAATGCAATTGCCCAATCCGAGGGCCAACGAGGTTGCTAGAGCCCCTCCCCCAACCTGCACGTAGATCGATTGTGGATTGACATTCTCTGCGTTGAGTTGGTCGTGTATCTCCCAGCCGATAGTGCGCCCTCCATCAAGGCACCACGCATTTGCCGGTCCTTGAACGCTGAATGGCACCGACCCAGATGCGACGGCGTTTCGGAATGCCGCCATTGCGGGGTCACCTGACACACCGTCGGAACGTTCGCAACGGTTCACCGTTGCACCATGCGCGTCTAATCCACTTGCGAACACATCGTCCATCCACGTCGGAACAAACACTTCCAGAGGCCACCGTTGCCCAGCTGCAACCTCCGCAGCTGCGAGCGCAGCGTTACCGCATGATGAGATCGCCAACGGGGCTCGCTCGTTGAGCAAACCGACGGTTTCAGCAACGATGAGATGCAACATAATTCCGACGAGATGTCGTGATTTATGCGAACCACTCACCCCAATGGTTTCGTTCTTTGCCCACACCGGTCGACCGAGCGATTCGCTCAATCCATCGTGGTGTTGCAAAGGTGTCACAACGAACTTCCCGGCAACCGCCCGGGCAAGGGCCACCGTTTCGGCATCCGACATGCCATGTGTTCGGGCAAATGCCCACCAACCCATCCGCTCGCGGTAACGAACAAAGGGGTTGAGTTCGGCTACATCGATCGGGATCGAATGTTCTGCCCCATCATCGACGAACTCGAGAACGTGAAAGGGATCAGAGTCTGTGGCTTGCCCGCACGTCCACGAATAGGCACGAGAGATCTCGATCTCCTCGCCGCACACCACGCATCTGAGGCCAATCACCATGGCAGGTGGTCAGAAGGCCGCAACTCGATCGTTGAATTCGGTAATCATCGAATCCCAGACCTCGACGTATCTGCGGAGGTTGCGCCAAAACGACTGATGCCGGCGTTCTTCAAACAGTTCGAATGGCGTTCCCTGCTGTTCAACCCATGTGTAGTAACCGAGATTGAACACACGCCGTCGATCTGCCTCGGTCATTTCAATCATGTTTTCAGTCGAAACATTCGCAAGGTGCTCGCCGAAGATTGCCGCCGCATCAGCATCTGAGAGCTCTCCGTTGAACTTCGTTGCGAGGGTCTTTGCTCGCTCGCTCGGGTACAACGCTCCCCCATCGGTTGCGACGGTAATCAACGCGTCATCGGCACCGAGGTCGAGCAGGCGCGCCGTCTTGATCGCCGCCAACGTGTTGCAAATTGCCGAGAAGCCGAAATGTGAGAGCGCCTCAATCGTCGACTGGTCGATTCCATGACGGTCGGCAAGCAATCGCCGACCAGCGTCCGTGTTGAACAACACATCAAGTTCATCGGTTGAGCGGTCGCTGATCGCAACAACGACATCGGTATTCATCACGTTGTGGATGAGCGGGATGTGCTTGTCGCCGATGCCCTGAATATTGTGCTCCCCGTATCCGTTCTCGAGCATTGTCGGGCATTCCAATGCTTCAACCGCAACAATCTTTGTGCCGTACTCATCTTTCAGCCGGTCGCCCGCCGCGATCGTTCCGGCCGACCCGGTTGCCGATGTGAACGCCGCCAACCGCAGATCGCGCCCCGAGGTGCTACGCACATGTTCGAACACATGAGAGAGCGCTCTGCCGGTGACGTTGTAGTGGCCAAGATGATTTCCGAACTCTGAGAACTGGTTGAGCACAAAATTCTCCGGGTCGAGGGCAAGTTCGTTACACGCGTCGTAAATCTCCTTGACATTCGACTCCGTGCCGTGGGTCCGAATGACATCTTCCGCTGGGTTTTCACACCAGCGATCAAGCCAATCAAACCGCTCTTGGCTCATACCCTCTGGAAGAATCGCAACACCCCGGCTCGCCATGATGCGACTGATCGCAATTCCACCACGGGCATAGTTACCTGTTGAGGGCCAGATCGCACGGTGACGGGTGGGATCGAACTGTCCGGTAACCACACGTGGCGCCAAACACGAGTACGCAGCAAGCACTTTGTGGGCGGTGATCATCGGGAATCGATCACCGAACACCACGATGATCGGGCTATCGATACCAGTGAGTTCCTTCGTCAACACAATGTGGTCTGGCACTGACACTCGGTTGCCCTCAAGGTTGTTGTACCAGTGAACGCGCCAAAGGTTACGAGCGTCGGCACCTTGGGGATCGGCATCACCGACGAGGTTCGGGTCAACAGTCGAGGGATCTGCCAACTGCTCAAACGTGGGGAGCACGATTCCTCGTTCTGCGAATCGACGAACAGAATTTTCGAGTGCGCCCTCGTCAACGAGCCGGTCGGCAAGCCCAAATTGATTCTCTAATGCGTCAGTGATGTCAGCAGATATCGCGGTCACCCCTCCAGTCTGGCACCGTTCACCGCAGTACGTCATCCCAGTACGCGACTTCACCATGATTTTCCTGGTGACCCATGATCTACGGTTAATCCATGAGCACTCGACCTCATCTCCGCATTGGAGCTTGTTACGACTTCCGAAACCCGCCAGGCTCCCCGCTGAACTGGCCACAGCTCTACGGTGCAGTTCTCGACCAAATCGCCTGGTTGGACGAACTTGGCTACGACCTCGTGTGGTTCACCGAGCATCACTTTGTTGATGATGGATACCTTCCATCTTGGATTCCAGTTGCGGGGGCCGTTGCCGGCCGAACCACGAACATCCGGATCTCATCCGATATCACGTTGATGCCATTTCAAGAGCCGCTACGCCTCGCTGAAGACCTCGCCGTTCTCGACAACATCTCCGACGGGAGGATGGAAATCGGGGTGGGGATGGGTTATGCGCTGCACGAATTTCATGGTTTCAACATCCCCCGCCCACAGCGGGTATCACGCACAGAGGAGGGTGTCGAGGTCCTTCAACGGGCCTTCACTGGTGAGCGATTCTCTTTCGAGGGCAAACGTTTCACCTACAACGATGTCCGTGTCACGCCGACACCTGTGCAAGAGGGTGGTCCACCAATTTGGATGGCCGCAATGGGGCAACCCGGAGCGGAGCGTGCCGCCCGGCTTGGGCTACATCTCCTTCCGCAGGGTGCCGCCGACCAGGTACTTGAACCGTGGCGAGAGGCAACCCGGTCATACGGAATTGACCCAATAACCCGACGAGTCGGCATTATTCGCCCCTGGCTCGTCACCGATGATCGCGATCGAGACTGGCCTCCGATTCGTGCTGCCGAGCGATATAAAGCCGGAATCTACGCGGACTGGCTCACCAACTCTGGCGACAATGTGTCGCTCCAACTCACCGGAGGCTCTGATCCGATTCCACAAACGTGGGTAGTCGGCGACGAGGACAAAGTGTTTAACGACATGTGCGAGTTCATCGAGACACACGGCATCACCGATGTGGTGACGTGGGGATGCCCACCCGGGTTTCATCCAGAACAGATGAACGAAAGCTTTGAGCGTTTCGCAAAAGGGGTGTTACCGCGACTTCGAGAGCGTTACTGACAGCAATTCAGCCTTGCCTCAGGAAATAGTGACCGCACTGGCGTCCTATCTTCCGCAACAATAGGAGTTATGAAACGCCTCGTTGCCCTTTCAGCTCTCAGTTCGCTCATAGTGATTACCGCAGCATGCTCGTCATCAATCACGCTCACCGATGAACCGACAGCGACACTGGGAGCTCCCGAAACCACGATCGTGAGTGCCGAGCCCACGACATCGGAGCAGACCACAGAGTCGTCAGTAGTAAGCGATAGCACTGAGGATGACTCGGCTGAATCTTCGTCGGAGACGACCGAGACAACGATTTCACCTGAAACAACATCAACGACCACCACGATCGAGCCAGAGACTCCTGCTGAACCGGAGTTGAGCCCAGAACTCATCGCAGCTCGCGACGACTTGCAATCTCAATATGCGAGTTCACGCCTCTACGGACCAATCAGCACAGAGCGATGCGGTGTTCGTGCGGGCATTCTCATCGGTCCTGAGCGGTGGGGCCCACTCGCTGACGCAGAAGACTCCCGGATTCCTGAGGCGGCAATGTTCAACCTGGTCGATGGTGAGTGGGTTCGTACCGATCACATCAGCTACGAGAATGCAGTCAGCAACGGTGTTACCGCTGGCGCATTCACCCGGATCTCCTTTATCAACGTGGACGGCTACGACGAGCCGGTGCTCATTCGCGCTGAAAGCACCAACGATGGCGACTACGTCACAACAAAGAAGCTTGATTCAAACTGTCGCTGGTGGGACCGCCCAGTCATCACATTGTGCGGAGTAAATCGAATCGCAAGTGAGATCAGCGAATCGGGCTCGATGACCATGTCCCCACAATCGCTCTACAACGAAAATCCATGGCCGTGCGAACCTGCAGGGCCGATTCCTGTCCGGTGGAACCCAGAATTCCAGATGATTGAACCCGCAGTAAGCGGGGCTGACTGGTGCCGTTCGTACGTGTCAGATACCGAAGTTGACTATCCATT
>JAPOIQ010000171.1 GCA_029978815.1 bacterium | reverse complement strand
TACTCGCCTGTCTCGTGACCGGCGTCTTTTCGAATGCAATCGGCTACGGGATTGATCAATTTGTGTTGCGCAAAGTCAGCGTCCGACGATTTTCGGTTCTCCTTGCGATGTTGCCTGTGACTGCCGTTGTCGTCGGCTGGGTTGCCCTTGACCAACAACCAGCGATGCTCGATCTCGCCGGGATTGCCGCCGTCTTAATCGGAGTCAGTTTGCAAGAGCGCGATTCCGCGCAAACGGTCGAAGCAATTAGTCACGCGGCGTAGACCGAACTCACATCAGACCTACGGCAATAAATTCGGGGTCAGTGATCGTCGAGCCAAGGAGCGCAGAGGCCATCGAGATCACGGACCACAATACGGTCACGGTTCTCCCAGGTGACTGGGTTCGAAGGGTCAGGGCGGAGATTAAACGTCCTGAATTCCATCTCTGTTGTGTCGACAGAGAGGATGCGACCGATCAATGCGTCACCAAGCCCAAGGATGACCTTGATGGTCTCGAGCGCCTGAATCGAACCAATGATGCCTGGAAGGACACCGAGTACGCCAGCCTCAGCACATGATGGAGCGAGTTCGGCGGGAGGTGGTTCTGGAACCATGTCGCGGTACGTCGGGCCTTCCTTCGGGTGGAACACACTCACCATTCCTTCGAAACGGAAAATCGAGCCGTGAACGACTGGGATACCGAGTTTCACGCTTGCGTCATTGAGTACATATCGCGACGGGAAGTTATCGGCACCATCAACGATGATGTCATAGCCCGAGATGATGTCGATGATGTTCTCAGCTGAAAGACGAGTGTCGTAGGTGACAACGTTGACGTCTGGGTTGAGCAGTGTGAGTGTCTTCTTCGCCGAGTCAACTTTGCGGTCGCCGACACGATCGATGTTGTGAAGGATCTGACGCTGCAGGTTCGACGCGTCGACATCGTCCATATCGACAATGCCAATCGTTCCGATACCTGCGGCCGCGAGGTACAGGGCCGCTGGCGACCCCAGGCCACCAGCACCGAGCATGAGCACCTTCGCGTCAAGAAGTTTCTGTTGGCCTTCAACGCCGACCTCTGGAAGTAACAGGTGACGCTTGTAGCGATTCTGCTGCTCCGGGCTCAGGCTCGCCGGCTGACGCCAAGGGCGTCCCTCGTCCTTCCAGCGACCAAACCCACCGTCCATTGAGGCGACGGTTTCGTATCCGAGCTCTTGCAAGGTCTTTGCAGCGAAGGCCGAGCGAACCCCACCAGCGCAGTACACGACGACAGGAAGCGTCTTATCGACGATGCGATTTTCGATCTGGGCCTCGAGATGACCCCGAGGGATGTGAATCACGCCTTCAAGTGCGCCTTCGGCGTACTCGTCGGGTTCGCGAACGTCGAGAACGAGGTGACCTGCGGCGATGCGCTGCGCCGCCTCATCCGTGGTGATTTCAACAATCTCAGCTTTTGCGGAGCCAAGGAGGTCTCTAAATGTGGCCATGGCTAAATCCTACTGATTTGGTCAGGTATTGCCACCTGGAGTGAATATTCGCGGGAGAATGTCCCCGATCGAACCTCGGAGCACCACATCAGCAATCGAGTCCATCTCAGTCGGTTCCGCGTTCACAATGACCACCTTGGCCCCACGCGACTTTGCCAAGGGCACGCAATTCGCAACCGGGTACACACTCAGCGTCGATCCGATAGCGACGAGAACATCTGCCTCCTCACTCACTCGCATTGCGCGATCGATGACCTCAGGAATCAACGACTGACCGAAGCTAATCGTGTCGCTCTTCACGATGCCACCACACTCTTCACAGGAAGGGTCAGGATCGCCATCACGCACCCGCTGCAATGTTTCAGCCATCGGGCGACGGTCGCCGCACTCCCAACAACGGGAAAACCAGATCGTGCCGTGCACCTCGATCACGCGGTCAGCGTCGGTTCCTGCCCGTTGATGCAAACCGTCAATATTTTGCGTTACCACGGCATGCAATCGACCACTTCTCTCAAGTTCAACAATCGCCGCATGTCCACGATTCGGTTCGGCAGACCAGGCGGCAGCGTCGAGACGTGACTGCCACGCGGCACGGCGCACCTCCGGATCTTGAAGGTAGTACGTGATATTGCTCGCCTTTTCAGCTGCTGGATTTTTGGTCCACACTCCATTTGGGCCTCGGAAGTCAGGGATACCTGAGTCGGTGGAGATCCCGGCGCCGGTAAGCGCAACCACGCGCTGTGCTGCGCTCAACACCTCTTGAGCGAAAACAAGTTGTCCGGGATCGACCGCTTCCATCTCTCTAGTGTGACGCACACTTCGCGGTCGAGCGAACCGGTACCGCAATAACCGAGCCCACTCCCCCATGCCAACTGCGACAACGAATGACCTCGTCAACTTTCGACCGTGGGCTATGCCGGCCGAACGAGACGTCGGTCACGATCCGAGAAGTGCATATGTCGAACACTTTTGGCTCAGCACGCTGGGGCCATCAGCCACCTGGATCATTCGACGGCTAGCCGACCACCTTGACGTTGAACCTGACGGATTCACCCTGGATCTCAACGATCTCGCACAGTCGCTTGGACTCAGCAACACCAAAGGAGCCGAATCGCCATTCGGGAGGGCGCTCCAGCGTTGCGCAATGTTTAATCTCATCCGGCCAAATAACGATGGCTATGACGTGAAACGACGCATTCCTGACCTCACCTCACGCCAACTCGATCGAATGCATGATCGACTGCGACGACATCATGACGAGTGGGTTCAACGAACCTGGACCACCGACCCAGTTCAAATCGAACACGAGCTTGTGGCTGCCGGAATTGACCGCCGAACCGCCGCTATCGCCGCTACGTCAGCGCTCAGGCCGACCAGTTCGTTACAGCGTCAATAAGTAGACGTGTTCCGAACCCTGTCGCACCCTTCGAACGCCACGACTCATCGCCATCGACCTTCATTGGTCCGGCGATATCGAGGTGAGCCCAAGGAACATCTCCGGTGAACTCCGAAAGGAAAATTGCAGCGGTGATGCAACCTGCGTACGGCCCGCCAATATTTCGCATATCTGCAACGTTTGAGTCAAGAAGTTTCCGATATCGACCCGACTCGAGGGGCATCTCCCAAATTGGCTCTCCGGTGGCCTCTGCGCTTTCGGTCAGCTGGTCGATGACCTTTGAGCCAGTTCCGAGCACAGCGGCAATATCTGGCCCGAGAGCGGCCATCGCTGCTCCGGTCAACGTCGCAATGTCGATGATGGCGTCAGGCTTCTCCTCGACTGCGAGAGACAGTCCATCGGCAAGAATCAGGCGGCCCTCCGCATCGGTGTTATGAACTTCAACCGTCTTGCCATTCCGCATGGTGAGCACATCGCCCAACTTCATCGCCGATCCAGATGGCATGTTGTCAGTGCAAACGATGTAGCCCGTCACTTGCGTACGACAACGCAGGTCGCTTAGCGCCGTCATTGTCGACAGCACGGCAGCTGCACCAGACATGTCCATCTTCATCACGACATGGAATGCATCGCTCGGCTTCAAACTGATTCCACCCGAGTCGTACATGACACCTTTGCCAACGAGCGCAACATGGCCCCGAGGGTTACGTGGCGAGTAGGTGAGCTTCATCAATCGAGGGGGCTCAACGCTTCCCTTGTTCACACCGAGCAGACCGCCACACCCCATCTCGGCAAGATCATTTTCATCAAATACCTCAACGCCGAAGCCATGGTCCGAAGCAAGTTGCTGAACAATGACCTCAAGATCTCGGGCATTGAGGTGGGCGGGAGGTGTATTCGCGAGATCACGCGCGAGGTACGTCGCTCGAGAGCGCACCTGACCCTCTCGCACGCCACGCTCCGCCGCTGCACTTCCGGAAGTGACGATGGTCAACGACGCGAACTTTGGCTGAGTCACCGGCTTTGCCGTAATCCCTGGGTAGCGATAGGCGGCCAACAGTGCTCCCTCTGTCACCGCTCGCGCATCCGCAGCAGTGGAGGAACCCGTCGACAGTAGGTCGAGTGCTACGTCGGAATGACGTTGCGAATGGCGAACCGCTGCCGCCGCTGCATTGCGGAGATCGGAACTCGATGGGCGATCTCCGACCCCAACGGCAATCACAGTGGCAGCATCTCGACGCGGGATTGTGACGACCTGACCAACATTCCCCGAGAAACCATGGCGTTCAAGGTCTCGTCGAGACATGCCAACAGACCGGGGGACACTCCCCGAAGAGCGCACGGCCACTGCTATCGCAGTCGCCGAACGTGGAGCCGTCCGAGCTGTCGTGATAGCGCTCGGGGTTGCAAACGGAATGGATGCCTGTGACATAGCAATATTGTGCACGAACAG
>JAPOIQ010000214.1 GCA_029978815.1 bacterium | reverse complement strand
GCAACATCGTTGAGAACTTGGCTAACTCTGCTGGCTGCAAGTTAAACGGCCCGAAGTCGAATGAAATTCGGTCCTCGCCTTGTGCGAGACCGAGTAACAGCAACAGCACGAGCATTGCGATGGTCGCAACATAAATCGATACGGCTCGGTCTTTGAGCGACTCATAATCGACTGACATCACAAATGCCATCACGACGAGACCGATGATGCCGAACACCACCTGCCGTGTTGCAAATGCGAACGGATCGCCCTCAATTCTTGTTCGAGAGGCCGAAAACACCACAAAACAACCGGCCACCATCAGGACGAACTGCGTGGTGAACAGTATCCAGTCAACGTTCCTACTCGGGTCACCAGGAGAACGTCGGATATTCCCCAAACCACTGTCAGGACTGCGAGAAATCAAAGTTCGAGCCATCTCACACCTACTCGATCAGCCCAACAGTCGCACCGCCTCGGCGGTTAAAACATCGGACGTCATCGAGGCGTTGAGGCTCAGCCGCAACCGTCGATGACTCGTCAAGCGGCTCCGACACCCGCACCTGAGCGCCTCGGATCGAACCTGACAGCATCATGAACGCGCATTTGACCACTGGAGCCGCTGCCTGCGATCCATATCCGGCTTTCTCCAAGTACGCCGTGATCACGTAAGGGTCAGCGTCGTCTAGAGAAAATGCGGTGAACGCCGATGAGTCATTCCACGGGTAGTTCCCTTGCCCCTGCGCTGTTCCGGTTTTTCCTGCGAGCGGAATGGCATCATCGGGATAATCAAAGAACAGTTTCTCTCCAGTTGTTGAGTGATACGGGATATCCGTCCCGATCGTTCCTGCTCCCGTGGTCACTACGCGGGTGAGACCCTTGATTATGGGTGCCAAGAGTTCCTCGTCCATCTCAAGATCACCTGTAATGATTGGGGCCTCACTGAGTTGGTGCACGGTGCCCTCGTACACGCTCGCGTATCCGGGCCGGCCATCTGGTGTGCCAGGCTCAAATATGGCTCCAATCAAGGTTGGCTGAATGACAAGACCACCGCTCGCCAACACGCTGTACCCCTGATTGAGCTGCATCGGGCTTGCCGACAGGAGCCCCTGACCAATTGACATCTGGATGCTGTCGCCAACATAAAAGCCACGACCTTCATCCTCGCTAATCACGCCGCGTTCAGCGTAGAGCCGCTTAAGTTCTTGGTCGGGAACAGTGCCGTCATATTCGAAGGGCAATTCAATTCCTGTGTCAGCGCCGAATCCAAATGCCTCAACCTGCTCTTGGAAGACTGGCTCACCGTTATTTTGCACGAGAAGATCCTCGCCCAATTTGTAAAAGAATGTGTCAGACGAGACCGCAAGCGCCGCTTCAACATCGACTTCTCCATAGACGCAGGGGGCACCCGTTCCGCAGAGGGCATTTTTGAATGTGCACCGAATCAGCCCCCGAGCGCATCGGTCCTGGTTCACGCTGTAAATGTCGTAATAACCGGTGTCGACGTACGTGTCTTCGGGAGTGATCAAGCCCGTGTTGAGTGCCGCATAGGCGGTAAATGGCTTGAAGGTTGATCCAAGGTTATAACGCCCTTGAATCGCTCGGTTGACCAGGATTGATTCATCCGGGTCGATTGGCGAACCATCAGGTTTCGTTGATGGAAAGATCTCCTTAAATTTCGTTCCCGTGAGTTCAGCCTCGAACCAACGATTATCAAAGGTCGGATAACTCGCCATTGCGATCACCGCCCCCGTGTCGTAACGCCGAATAATTGCCGAGCCCGCCGGGGCTTTAAATGGCACCTGCTCGGGCAATGTTGGATCAAGCAGGTCGTACGTGCCATCAGGTTGACGTACGAGAGGATTTGGTGCGTACTGATAGCGGCGAGATATCAGAGCAGTTTCGAGGGCTTGCTCGATATACACCTGAGCATCGAGATCGATAGTGAGTTGGACGTCGTAGCCATTAATCGGTGGAACTTCTTCAACGATGTTCACTGGGCGATTGCTTGCATCGACCTCTAAGACTTGGTAGCCCCATTGCCCATGCAGGATGTCTTCAAGCGATCGCTCTACACCGAATTGCCCAACCCGTTCATTGCGCAGGTACCCCCGCACAAGGAAATCTTCGAGCTGTTCGGCGGTAATCGCTCCCATGTACCCCACGACATGGGCAGCATGAGGTGCATACGGATATACCCGCTTCCATTCGTTCAAGATCTCCACACCGGGCATCTGTTCAACACGTTCAAGAATCGCAATCGCCGTAGGTTCGTCAATGTCCTCTACGAGCGGAAGCGGAAGGAACGGCGAGTAATAACCCGATACGTAACGATCTTCCATCTCGCTCACATCGGTATCGACCCACTCTGCAATCTTGGTGAAGAGGGCATCACGCTCACTCGATCGCTGAAGGTATTTCCAGTCGACCGCCAACGTAAGGATTCGCTCGTTATCGGCAAGGATTCTTCCGTCTGCATCAAAGATTCGGCCGCGCTCAGGAGCCAGTTGAATCACCCGCGTTCTCGAACGATCAACACGAGCCTGCAGTTCATCGGCTCGCACGGTCTGCAAAAACCACAATCGCACACCGAGCAATCCAACAAGAATGAACGCAACGGAGGCAAGGACGCCAAGACGTACTGAGCGTCGGTCAACTGCCATAGATCAAGTCTCGCGCCTTCTCATACAGATCGGGTGTCAGCATCGGCAACTCGAATCTCGGTGGGCCGAATGACGAGAGCCCAGCGAGCGATAGGAATAAAAACCGGCGATAACAGACCGGCGGAGATGGCAACCACTGGCAAAATCACTGCGATCCGCGCCTCAAACACGCCGGTCTCACCCGTGAGTACTCGAACCACAGGGACGAGAACCTCGCCAACTGCTGCGCCAATTCCTGCGAGCGCAGCAAGCATCCACCAGGTCGGCTCGAGGCGGTACTGACGACCCCAACCGGCAACGTAACCGCCAAACACCATTGACATCGCAGTCGAACCGAGCGGCAAGCCAGTTGCGAGGTCGTACATCAGCCCCAGAACAAATCCCGCTTTCGCACCCTCACCAGGCCCACTCGCCGCTCCAACTGCGACGGTGAACGCAAGCATGACCTGAACGACCACACCAAATGGCCGGATCTCGGTTGCGATCGTCATCTGCAACGACAACACGATGAGACCCACCAAAATAGTGCGAGTCAGCCAAACCCGGGCAGGGGTGTCGTTCACTGGCCAACCTCACTGGCTGGTTGATACAGCACCACCCGAACAAACTGGAGGCGGCTGAGATCGGCCGTTGGCTCAATCTCAAGTTCCTGCCCTGCCGTACCGGCTCGTGTGATCACGTTGAGTACTCGGCCAAGCGGAATATTCGGAGGAGCCAGCGAGGTACTTCCTCCCGCAGTAAAGACCGTGTCACCGATCTCAATTTGGCCAAATCCGGTACCTGAAGCAATGAAAGAGACTCGTGGAAGGCGATCACTCCCCTGCCCTCTCAGCACGCCGGTCTCTCGAATGATTTCAACGATGGTCGTTGTGGTGGTTGTCGTCGAGCCGTCAACATC
>JAPOIQ010000015.1 GCA_029978815.1 bacterium | reverse complement strand
CTCAAACCTTCACGCTGTTCGACCGTAGATCGTGAGATGCCTGCCAGTCATTGCGTCGAAGGCCGTCCTGTTTGCATCAGCGAATCGAGCCACTACCGAGAGTCCTGCTGCGCCCGCCATTGCGTCGAGTTGCTCAACTGATGAGTAGCGAATGCTCCACGGCCGCAGTCGAACGCCGTGCTCCTCGGTGAACTCAACAAATTGCCCCTCGACCAGTTGATCGGCACTGTGATGGCGAGATATCGAGAGCACAACATTCGTTGCAGTCATCGATTTCACTGATACATCGTCAATGGTTGCGCCATCTGGCTGACTCGGTGGAGCAAGCCCTTCAACGACCACGATGCCACCGGTGGTGAGAGCCGCCGAGCACTTGTTAAGGCACGCCTGCTGGCGGTCATGTGACTCAAGATTGAACAGTGTGTTGAACCCGATGAGCACGACATCGAACGGGCCGGAAGGCATGTCATCGACCATGTCACCCGACACCACCGAGATACTGCATTCGGTATCAGCAGACCGAAGACGGTCCAGCATTGCACTACTCGAATCGACCCCGGTCACCTTGAATCCGTGCTCTGAAAGGGGGATTGCAAGGCGCCCGGTGCCGACTCCGAGTTCACACAGGTTGCGACCGGGGGAGAACTCGGCAAGGAGATCCACCAGTGCTGTCACATCGCTGAGATCGCGGTACCAGTCGTCGTACACGTCGGCAAACGCATCGCCGTATGTGTGAGATTCGTAACCCTCCACACTTGCAAGTTAGCGACAACGTGGCGACAACGTGTCTAGCCTGATGGGTGTGGACGTGACGTCGACATATCTTGACCATGCAGCAACGACCTCGATGCATCCTGAGGTTGTTGACGCAATGCGCCCGTGGCAAGAGACCCATTTTGCAAATCCGAGTGGGAGCCATCGGGCGGCTCGTGTTACGCGCCAAGCTGTCGATGAGGCGCGTGAAGTGATTGCGGCATCTCTTGGTGTGAACGCAGGTGATGTGGTGTTCACCGGTGGTGGCACCGAATCAGACAACTATGCGATTTCGGGCTCTGTTCGATCTCGTGGTGGCATAGCGGTTTGTTCATCGATCGAACATCATGCGGTACTCGACCCGGTTCTGCATCATGGGGGTGTCACCGTTTCGGTAACCCGGGATGGCCAGGTCGATATCGACACCCTTAGACAGGTACTCGACGGCGTGATCTCATCGGGGCAGCACATTGCCGTTGTTTCGGTGATGGCAGTGAACAATGAAGTTGGGTCAATCAACGACATTGCCGCGGTGGCTGCAGTGGTTCGCGAAGTTGCACCAGAGGCATGGCTACACACTGATGCAGTACAAGCCGCCTGCTGGGTCGAGTTGTCACAGATCGCCCGGCATGTTGACCTTCTTTCGCTGAGTGCTCACAAATTCGGTGGCCCAAAGGGTGTGGGGTTAACAGTTGTGAGCAATGGTGCAACACCTGAGCCGTTACTGCTCGGTGGAGGCCAAGAACGCGGACGGCGCTCCGGAACGATCGACGTCGCAGGAGCAGTTGGAGCAGCCACCGCCCTTGAGAAAACGACTTCAGAGCGTGATGTGATGTCGCAACGTGTGCTCTCCCTTCGGAATGAACTGCTCGACGCATTGGTGCAGATTGAAGGTGTTGTCGAAACCGTTTCTCGCGAGCACACGGTTCCCGGCATCGCGCACATTTGCCTGAGTGACCTCGATAGCGAGGCGTTACTGTTCATGCTTGACGAAGCTGATGTGTATGCAAGTGCCGCATCGGCTTGTGCGAGTGGGGCAATGGAGTCATCTCATGTGCTTTCCGCGATTGGTCTTTCTGCTGAACTTCGCCGTGGAGCCCTCCGTCTGTCACTTGGGCACTCCACCTCGTCTCGAGACATCGACCGTGCGATAACCGAAATCACCCGATGCATCAGCCTTCTGCGCGAGCGACGAGCAGCACGAAAGCAGCGTGTGTGATGCGAGTCATGATCGGTATGAGCGGTGGTGTTGATTCATCGGTAGCGGCCGCCCTCTTACACGAACAGGGGCATGATGTTGTTGGAGTGACAATGCGTCTGTGGGGAGGCGAGAGCGATACCGGATGCTGCAGTGTGTCCGACGTCGACGATGCGAGACGGGTTGCCCAGCAGATTGGCATCGAGCACGTCGTCTTCAATTTCTCTGACGAATTCGACGAGCATGTCGTTCAACCGTACGTCGAGGCTCATCAACAAGGGATCACCCCAAACCCGTGCATCGAATGTAACCGCCATCTGAAATTCGAGCGACTCGCGGAGCGAGCAGACGAACTCGGCTTTGATGCAGTCGCAACCGGTCACCACGCGCGAATCGGTTCCCATGAGAGCGGACGCCTACGCCTCGAGCGCGGCGCAGACCTCGCAAAAGACCAGAGCTATGTATTGCACATGGTGACAGCAGAAGGGCTTGCCCACACGAGTTTTCCGATCGGTCATATGACGAAAGGGGAGGTTCGTGCCCATGCAGCCCGCCTCGGCCTTCGGACTGCAGGAAAACCCGATAGCCAAGATGTCTGTTTCATTAGCCGTGCTGATGGCCGAGAAACGTTCCTTGGTAACAGAATTCCTCTTCGAACTGCGCGTGTTGTCGACCGCGAAGGCACTCAAGTTGGTGAAGTTCCATCAGTCGAGATGGTGACACTCGGTCAACGCCGAGGTCTCGGGGTGCCAGGCGGTGGCCCCGTTCGCTATGTGATCGGTGTTGACGCATCAAGCGACCAACCGACCGTCATCGTTGGCGATGCAGATGACCTATTGGTGCGCTCTCAGATTGTTCACTCGATGACGTGGGTTGATGAGACCTTTGAAGGCGACGCCTTGGCACAGACGAGTGCTCATGGTGACCCTCGGCCATGTCATGTGACGTCAATTGGTGACCGACAGGTTCAGATTGACTGGGGACTGCGGTCAACCCGAATTGCGCCGGGCCAAAGTGTTGTGCTGTACGACTCGACGAACACGTGGGTGATCGGCGGCGGCATTGCGCAACACTCTCCGCTCTGAGATCACCAAGCGGCCGTCAGCGAGATGACATCAGTGCCTCGAGCGCGGCTCCAGGCCGGCTAGGGGCAATCAACGCTGCGGTGAGATGAAGAGCGCGGCCTTCTGGTGTTTTTCGTCCCGCTGCCAACACAACTGTCTCGCTCGAGCGCAACGAAATTTCCAAGGCAGGGCCAGTTGCTGGTCCAGTGAGATCTGCAGCCTCGGTCTCTGCGGGAGCGAGGGTTGCCCCAGACACCACATGTGAACGCCACATTGCTGTTTCCATCAAGACGAGCGGATCGTGGATCACGACACCGGCAGGCACGAGGACAAGCCACCGGCAGGAAAGTCTGTGCCAGCGAGTTGATCCGAGTGCAGCGAGCGCAGCGGCAATCGCACCGAGCACAACGGCGAGTGCCGTTTGAGAGCCCTCAGCAGAAACCACCGCATACGACGCGAGAACTGCGACCAGAACCCACAACATGACAGCGGGAAGAGCGAATCCAAGCGGAGCGCGCAACGGGAATCGCCGTTCTGCCCCATAGGCGGCAAATTGCACCCAGCGTTGGCCGACCTCCGCCGTAAAGACCGAGTACGAGGCAATGAGCGAGGCGACGAGGCCGACCGTGCTGAGTGGGACATTCGCTCCTGCGATGAGCAGGACGACAGCGACTGGAATGCTGAGAGGGAGCGTCGTACGGGCCAACGTCAAGGTCAATGGAGAGCCGACAAAAACGGCAACCGCTCCAGTCACCCAGAGAAGCCACGTTGAAATCGTGGCGGTGAGACCGGTGTTAAGGCCGTCAATCGCTTGGCTGAGAGCAACCGCAGTCGCCACCCATCCGAGCCGCGTCGACCATGTGAGAATGGTCGGAATCGGGAGTTTCGACGTCGTGACAGCCATCGCTCTCCATTCTGTCGGGTATTCGCCCCGGAGGGCACCTACGAGTCGTGAAAGCCCATCAGATCATGCAACGATGGCGATATGACGAGGTCACTCGACGGAGTAGCCCCAGGAGCGACCCTAGGGGTGGGGAGCCTTCCGCATCGCAGCGCGTCCGCTGCCGTCGAATTCTCGGTTAAACATTTTGACCTTCCGGTCGTTCCGCGGCTCCCGCGTCGCTCCGGCGCAGAGTCACTTGCCAATCAAGCGCTCGTTGGTGTCCCTGGAATTGAAATGGGGCCTTATGGGACCCTCGCTGTCGATGTTGCTCGCCTTGACCCGGAAGCACCGGTGACGACCGACCTCCTCACCGACAACTTTGTCGGGTTTCGAGCGTTCACTGAACTCGCTCCCGGCATGGGTGTCGACGGTCGAACATTCAAATGGCAAGTGGTCGGGCCAGTCACACTCGGTCTTACCTTGCTTCGGGCGGGTGCTCCAGCTCACCTCGCTTTTCGCGTTGCAACTCAGGCGATCAACGAACACGTAGCGACGCTCGGATCAGTTCTTGCAGGAGTCCTTCCGAATTCGACTCAACTCATTGTGTTCGATGAGCCATTGATGGTCGACCTGATGTCGAACGATTTCCCTCTCGCTCCAGATGTGGTCGCAGACATGCTCTCTGGTGTGATGGCATCCGCTCAAACATTTGGCGTGGTCGGATTGCACTGTTGTTTTGAAGCCGATTGGCCGTCCCTCCTTGAAGCCGGCCCACAGGTGCTCTCCATGCCTGCGACCGAAGCGGTGGTTGAAGTGAGTGGGTACCTTGACAGGTTCATGCAAAACGGCGGCCGAATCGCTTGGGGCGCAGTTGGTACTGAAGGTCCGGTGGGGGTGTCAGCGAGCCGTTCTTGGAAAGCACTCAGTGGAATTTGGTGCAAGATGGTGCAGCGAGGAACAGACCCAGGAATGCTTCGAGCACAAAGCCTTCTTTCACCGCAAAGCGGCCTTGCGTCGTACTCGCCAGGCGTTGCGGAAGAAATTTGCCAGTCATTGCATGACATCTCGTTGCGTGTGCAAGACCAGGCATCTGCTGCCAAATTGGTACTCGGCGCATAGCCGTTGCGGCTGCCGGGTTCTCTCTACACTCGTCTCATGGCCGAAGAGATTCGACGCACCCCGTCATCTGAGGATGCTCGCCGTCGAATCGAAGAGCTCGTTGCAGTAGTTTCACGACACAACGCCCTCTACTCGAACACGACGCACCAGAGATTCCTGATAGCGAATACGACCTGTTGGTGAGCGAACTGCGTGATCTCGAAGAACAGTTTCCTCAGTACGCGGAGGCCACTTCCCCCGGAAAGACCGTAGGAGGCGCGCCGAGTGCGACCTTTGCTCCGGTGCAGCATGCGATCCCCATGACCAGTCTCGACAATGCGATGGATGTCGACGAGCTCCGTGCGTGGGGCGACCGTGTTCAGCGGTCGCTTGATGGTCAACCAGTGAGATTTGTCTGCGAACTCAAAATTGATGGGCTTGCGATGAGTATCAGATACGTCGATGGTGAGATGGTGACGGCTGCGACCCGTGGTGATGGTCGAGTTGGTGAAGATGTCACTGCTAATGTGAGAACAATCAGCGCCATCCCGCAGCATTTGGTCGACGCCCCGCCAGTGATGGAGGTGCGAGGCGAGGTGTACATGCCGAGAGCGGTGTTTGACGCACTCAATGCCGAAGCCGCGCAAAACGGTTCGCGAGCACTTGTTAACCCTCGAAATGCGGCAGCTGGGTCGTTAAGGCAGAAAGACTCGTCCGTTACCGCCCGGCGCAAGCTTGCGTTTTGGGCGTATCAGATCGGTGATCGGCAAGGTGGGCCTCAGCACACAACACATGAAGAGACACTTGCCTACATCGCTGATTTTGGTTTCCCGGTGAATCCTGAGGTGACAGTGTTCGATTCGTTCGATGAGGTGGTCGAATTCTGCGAGGCAGCGATCGGCCGGCGCCACGACCTCGGCTACGACGTCGATGGTGTCGTCATCAAAGTGGACGACCTCGGTCAGCGGGACGAACTCGGCTTCACTTCGCGTGCCCCTCGCTGGGCGATTGCATTCAAGTTTCCGCCCGAAGAGCGCACGACCACACTTCTTGACATCAGGGTCTCGGTCGGTCGTACCGGCCGCACGACTCCGTATGCGGTCCTTGAACCAGTGTTTGTCGATGGGTCTACCGTGTCGATGGCAACCCTTCACAACGAAGATCAGGTTCGCATTAAAGATGTTCGCCCTGGCGACACGGTCATTGTTCGCAAAGCGGGCGACGTCATTCCAGAGGTAGTAGGCCCGGTGCTGTCTGAGCGGCCTGCGAATGCAATGCCCTGGTCGTTTCCTCAGCACTGTGAGTGCCCACTGCGCAGCGAATTCGTTCGTCTCGACGGCGAGGCTGATACCCGATGTGTCGAATCGAAATGCCCGTTTCAACGAGACCAGAAGATCATGTATTGGGCAAGCCGCGGCGCCATGGATATTGAGGGCCTTGGTGAACGCACCGTCGTGCAGCTGACCGAACGAGAACTCGTAAGCGATATCGCAGGGCTGTATCAACTCTCTGCCGACGATGTTGAAGGGCTTGAAGGGTTTGCCCGCCCAAGTGCTGAAAAGCTAGTTGCAGCCATTGACGAATCGCGTCGGCAACTCGCATGGAGGGTTCTGACCGGGTTCGGAATTAAGCATCTTGGCCCTACCGTTGCCCAGTCGTTGATCTCAGAATATGGATCAGTGCGAACTGTGTTTGCGGCATCAGAAGAGGAATTGTCCTCGGTGGATGGCATCGGTGAAGTCATTGCGCAATCGGTCGCACGGTGGTGGCAGAACCCGGTGAACCGCGACCTTGTCGATCGTCTCGAAGCCGGCGGCGTGGGGCTCGACAACGTTGAAGCACCTCCCGGCGATGGTGAGGGCTACGAGCAGACGCTTACTGATCGTGCAGTTGTCATCACAGGAACTGTGCCCGGATATAACCGTGAGGAGGCAGCGGCCGCAGTTGTGGCCCGAGGAGGCACCTCTCCAGGCAGCGTGTCAAAAAAGACGTATGCCCTCGTGGTCGGAGAGGGAGCTGGAGCATCGAAACTCACAAAAGCCGAGACGCTCGGAGTTCCGATGATCAACGCCGATGAGTTCGAAGCATTTCTTGAGTCAGGACAACTTCCTTCAACATCGAACTAGACAACGTTGAAGAACCAAGTGAAGACTCGGGCCCTTTCGCGGCCGTCTTCAATCGGCCAAAAAATCACATCAACACGATGACTGCCCGAACCAAACCTGTCGATCGGCCCATCTGGCGAGGGGGCGTAGGTCAGGGTGTAGTTGCCTGGTTCAAACACCGTGACAACCGGAACAGCCACTTGTTCGCCTGGTTCAACAGACTCTGGCTGAATTTCTGAGAGATCAACAGTTTCAATCTCGACTCCGTCAATGACCAGCACACCAGTGAGACCGGACGCAAGGTCGACAAACACGTCTGTTTGAGCGAGGGCCTGCTCTGCGTCGGGAACTGGAAGCACTGACTCAATAGAGCTGGGCAACGCTGCTCGATCGTCACCGGTAACACTCACGAGGACGCCTCGAGTCACCAAGACAAGGCCGACGGCGATGAATAGGCTGACGATGATCAGCGTCCTGTCAGAACGCTGGCGTCGGGGCGTCGAGTTGGCCTCTGAGGCAATTGAGTCGTCAGATGTCACTTCAATATCGTGCCACCAATCTGAGCTCGACCCCAACCGCAGGTCAATACGAGATAGCGTCTTGGCGCTGTGGAAATTGATCCCCTCGAACCAGAAACTCGACTGAACGAACTCGTTGGTGGCCGCTATCGGCTGAAATCGTTTATTGCGAAGGGCTCGGCTGTTTCGATCGCTGACGCGTGGGACGAACGTGACCAGCGCCCAGTTCTCGTCAGATTAATTCGCCGTCGGATCATGACTTCGCCGGGATTTGTTCACTCATTCAGGACGGCAATGTCGTCGGCAGCCCTCGTGTCTCACCCAAACTTGATTGCGATTTTTGACTGGGGTGTGCACGAGCGAAGCGATGGGAGTCCGCCGACTGCATATGTTGTTACCGAACGTCTAGAGGGCGGCAGCCTTCGGGACATTCTCGACCGCGGGCGCCGCTTGTCGTATTCCCAAGCGTTGCAACTGGGTCTCGACCTCTGTCATGGGCTTGCCGAAGCGCATCGTCAGGGACAGGTTCATGGTGAGGTAACTCCCTCCAAGATCGTGTTTGGCGCAGACGGTCGGGCACGACTTGTTGACCTTGGACTTGCCGCTCCGATGCACAGCGCCCTGTGGTCGCTTGACGGTGGACCAGAGAACCACATGGTGCTGTACACCGCTCCGGAAGTAGCGGAAGGTAAGCCCGCAACATCGCTTTCAGATATCTACGGGCTCGGTCTTGTCTTGGTCGAGGCGCTCACCGGAACGGTGCCGTTTTCCACCGACTCCGCGGCAGCGACGCTCCGCGCAAGGATTGGCCGACTCCTTCCGGTCACGGCTGATTTGGGTCCGCTTGCTCAGGTGCTTGAGCACGCAGCACGACCGACTGTTGATGAACGCGCCAGCGCGGTTGAACTCGGGTTGGAGTTCGTCGGCGTCGCTCGTCGCCTTCCTCGACCTGAGCCCCTCCCTCTTGTCATGTCGTTTGAGCCAGAGACAGTGGTGGAACCTGAGAGCGAGCCAGCAGAGAGAGACGTTACGCCACCCGCATCACTTACGACTCCTTCACAACCACAACCATCAGAGCCACACGAGGCGTCAACCACAGATGCAGATGGTTCGTTCGACGCGGATGAACTCACGACAGGTGGCGCCTCGACGACAATTGCATCAAAGCCCGCTCAGGAGGGTGAGAGCGCTGGCCGGTTGACAGTCGCTTCTCCTGCGCAGGCGGTTCCTTCACCAGCCCGTACAGCAACCGCTCGTCGCCCGCGATGGGTCGTTCCGGTTGCGGCACTTGTTGCGGTCGTCGTTGGAGTGCTTGCGGCTCGTGTGCTTCTCGCAACACCGGTGTATGAGGTGCCAGCTCTCTCAGGGGTCGCCCAGGCTGAAGCATTGAACATCGTCACCCCTTTTGCATGGGAGGTGTCGGTCACAACGGAACGTTCCGATGATCAACCGACTGCAGGCGCCGTGATCCGCACGAATCCGGGGGCAGGGGAACAATTGCGCGAAGGAGGAATCTTCACTCTTGTCGTGAGTGAAGGGCCGATCTTGCGAGAACTCCCCGAGGTGACTGCAATGCAAGGCGCTGATGCACTTGACATCCTCGACAGCGCTGGGTTTCAACCCTTCACTGAAATTGTGTACAACGAAGTGATCGAAATTGGGGAAGTGATTAGCTGGGAAATTCCTGATGACCCAGCAATCCAAGCTGGCGACTCGGTCGAACCAGGAACCCTTATTCGGTTAGTCCTTTCAGGTGGACCCGCACCGCGTGAGGTTCCAAATATCGTCGGCCTCATCGTTGGAGTGGCAAGGGCTCAACTCGTCGGCACCGGACTTCGCATCGTTGAGGTCGAAGAGGTGTATGACGACGAAACTGAAACTGGGCTTATTCTCTCGCAGTCGCCTCAACCTGGAGAGTTCCTTGAGCGCGGCGGGGTCCTCGAGGTTGCGGTATCGCTCGGGCCAAATCTCATCGCTTTCCCGTCGGTACCTGCAAACTCGAGCTTTGAAGATGTCCAACAACTGCTCACCGACGCAGGCTTCACTGTCGAACTCATACTGGGAGCGGCGGATGGCGATGTTGAGGAGATCACGATTGATGGTGAGCGTCCGACGCCCGGAGACGAGTTTCCGAACGGCACCCAGGTCGACATCGTCGCAGCGTGACTGCAGCCTGAGTGAGGTTCAGCCTTCGAGATCAGTGATCGCGAGTATTTCCTCTGCGACGGCAAGAGCAAGCTCATCTTGCGGTGTCGTCGCCTGCATCGCCATCACCTTCATGAGGTCTCCCTCAACCTGAATTCCCCCAGACATGAACGCTTGCATTGCTTTCGCAGGATCACGCTCGACAAGAAGGGCACGGGCTGTCTCGTAACTCAACGTGATGGTTGCATCGGGGTCGTCGAGGTGCCCGAGATCAAGGTCGACATCACCGCTCGAGGTGTCGATATGGGCGTAGAGCTCGCCGTCGCCAAACGGGACGTCAGTAACGATCTGGTTGACCTTGACCGCAATCTCAATCGGCGCAGTCTCTGGGGCATATCGCTCGCGGATTTCTCGTGCTGCGTCGATCCACTCAGGGGAGAGAAAGGGGAAACTCACGCCGTGAGATTACCCGGCGCTCGGTCACAATGAGAGATGTTGCACCGATGTGGTGATTGAGTCGAGGAAGTCAACATCGAGGTCGTACCCGAGTCCCGGTGCAGTTGGTACCGCCACTTCGCCCGCTTCAACTTCAATCGGGTCGAGGACGATGTCTCGAGAATAGAAGCGACGAGACGCCGAGATATCGCCCGGCAAAACGAAGCCGGCAAGAGCGGCAAGGGCGCAGTTTGCCGCGCGTCCGATACCGGTCTCGAGCATTCCTCCACACCAGACCGGTATCTCATTTGCGACGCAGAGGTCGTGGATTCGGACCGCTTCGAGATAACCGCCGACCCTTCCGGGCTTGATGTTGATAATTTCCGCAGCCCCGATGGCAATAGCATCCTCTGCCTGAGTGAACGATTCAATCGATTCGTCAAGACACACCGGCGTTTCAATTGCGGTCGCAAGATCACGGTGGCCGAGCAGGTCGTCGGTGTCGAGGGGTTGTTCGATGAGGAGCAGATCGTAAGCATCTAGTTGGCGG
>JAPOIQ010000360.1 GCA_029978815.1 bacterium | reverse complement strand
CATCTCTAACGACCATCTGGCCTTCGAACACTGTGTGACGCACCCGCGCCTTGAGACCAACCCCAATGAAAGGGGTGTTGCGACTTCGACTTGCGAGACCTGAGGGATCAACTTCCCACTCAGAATCTGGATCGATCACCACCAGATTCGCCGGTTCACCTTCAGACACCGGACGACCATGGCGGTCAGAAACACCGGCGATTCGTGCCGGGCGCCACGACAACGCCCCGATCAAGTGCTGCCACGAGCAGTCGAGGTGGGCTCGAGCTACACCGAGGGCAGTTTCTAGGCCCAGCATTCCAGGGGGTGCCTCATCGAGCGGACGATCCTTTGCCGCCGACGGGTGAGGAGCATGGTCGGTTGCAATTGCATCGATCGTTCCGTCAAGAAGCCCTGCCTTTACCGCCTCGACATCGGCCATTGTTCGAAGTGGAGGATTCACCTTGTATCGAGTGTCGAACGTTGAAAGACGCTCGTCGGTGAGGCTGATGTGATGCGGCGTCGCTTCTGCGGTTATCGCTAATCCGTCAGCTTTGGCAGCCCTCACCATTTCCACACTTCGGCGTGTTGACAGGTGAAGTAGGTGCACAGGCGAACCAGTAAGTCTCGAGAGCTCGATATCGCGGTGCACCATAAGTTCCTCAGCGAGTGCTGGCCATCCGGGAAGGCCAAGGTGAGAGCAGCACTCCCCCTCGTGCATCACGGCGCCAGCGGTTAGTGAAGCGACCTCACAGTGCTGGGCAAGAACAACGCCAAGTTCTCCTGCGTACTCGAGGGCTCGCCGCATAAGCCCCTCATCTTGCACTCCGGAACCATCGTCGGTGAAAAGATGAACCCCAACCGCAGCAAGATCGGCAAACGGTGTGAGTTGAGCCCCAGCTCGTCCAATCGTGATCGACCCGGATGGTCGAACATCGCACAAACCAATTTCACGTCCTCGTTTTGATACGAACTCGACCACCTCGACGCAGTCCTGCGTTGGGTCCGTGTTTGGCATTGCAACGACAGCCGTGTACCCACCGAGCGCCGCAGCGCGAGATCCGGTTTCGATCGTCTCCGCCTCTGGCATTCCAGGTTCGCGTAGGTGGGTATGCAGGTCAACGAAACCCGGCGCAAGAATGCAGCCGGAAATATCGATGATCTCTTCGTCACCTGGTGCAAGGTTCACCCCGGTTTCAACAACCTGACCATTGCGAATTCGAACGTCGACAAGGCGTTCACCTGTCTCGTCGATGGCAAGGCCTCCGGTCATCAGAACTGCCTGTTTGTTCATCATTCCTCGATTCCACCTGAGCCGAGCAAGTCGAAGAGCACCGCCATGCGGGCTGCTATTCCATTGGTGACCTGATCGAGAATTGTCGATTGCGGAAGTTCTGCAGGGTCGACCATCATCTCAACCCCACGGTTCATTGGCCCGGGATGCATGAGGAGGGCATCTGATCGAAGTGCTGCGGAGCGGCGTTCATCGAGCGCAAAACGTCGCGAATACTCTCCACCATCTGGGACGATTCCAGCCCCCATACGCTCACGTTGCATCCTCAGCATGTACAGCACATCGATGTCGCTGATGACCTCGTCAAGATCGGCTGTGGTTGCTACCTGAGAGGTCGGCGGCAACAGAGTTCGCGGGGCCACGTGAATGACTTCAGCGCCGAGCAACTGCAGAATTTCAGTGGTACTGCGCGCCACCCGGCTATGACGAATATCGCCCACGATTGCGACCTTCAGGCCGCCGAAATCGTTCGTCAAGCCTCGACGCTGCCGGATGGTGTAGGCATCAAGTAACGCCTGAGTAGGGTGCGCATGCCAGCCATCACCGGCGTTGATGACGGCGGCAGGTGTCCAACTCGACACCTGCCAAGGAACCCCACTGGTGCGATGTCGAACGACAAAGGCGTCAACGCCCATTGCATCAAGAGTCTCAACCGTGTCGCGAAGACTTTCACCT
>JAPOIQ010000325.1 GCA_029978815.1 bacterium | reverse complement strand
TCGGCCCCATCTTCTGAATCAAAATACTAGCGATTTGACAGAGCCCCAAACATTGCCGATGCTGGTGTGGCACTTGATGACCCACATGTCGGGCTTGACCTACGGATTTCACAACACGCACCCAGTTGATGCGATATATCGAAATCACGGATTTGAGTGGGGACAGCCTGAAGATCTCGACCTTGCTGCATGTTGTGACAAATGGGCCGAACTCCCCCTCGTATTCCAGCCTGGAACGGAGTGGAATTATGGAGTGTCAACTGACGTGCTTGGTCGCGTGGTCGAGGTCGCATCGGGCCTCAACCTCGAGGATTACTTCCAGCAAAACATTCTTCAGCCACTTGGAATGACTGAAACGAGTTTCTATATCGACGATGACGACAGGAACTCCCGTCTCGCCGAGCTCTACATACCTCACCCCGACACGGGTTCGGCGTTCAAAGCGCCGGAGTTTCTTCGTCGGCCCGAGCGGCCGACGATGTTGTCAGGCGGAGGCGGGCTTTATGGGACCGCTGCTGACTATCTCCGCTTCTGCCAGATGATTCTGAATGGCGGAATTCTCGATGGTGAACGGATCATCGGACGGCACACCCTGGAGTACATGGGGAAGAACCATCTTCCCGGAAATGTTGATCTTGAGGCGATAGGGCGGCCATTATTCGCCGAATCGGCGTTTGTGGGGGTCGGATTCGGACTTGGGTTCTCTGTCGTCATCAATGCGGCAGAGAGCAAGACTCCAAGCAGCAATGGTGAAATGGCGTGGGGAGGCGCAGCGAGTACTGCCTTCTGGGTCGACCCAGTTGAAGATCTCGCAGTGGTGTTCCTCACCCAGTTGCTGCCATCGAGCACTCACCCCATACGACCGGAATTAAAACAACTTGTGTATCAGGCACTGACCTAACGGCTGCTGCCACTGGGTTAAAACAACGTCGACGGCGTGTCGTCGATTGCGTTGAGGAGATGCTCTCCTTCGTTGCGAGCGTTGTTGACTTCGGTGCTCACGATGCGCTCATGCAACACATCATCTGGACACGGGCGAAGTAGTTCAGTGAGTTCGTCCTGGGAGTCCTCTTTGGAGGCGGTGAGCCAGTGCTCGACATCGTCGACCTGAAGGATGACCGGCATTCGATGGTGAATTGGTGCCATAGTTGCATTTGCCGAGGTCGTCAGCAAGCACACGGTTGAACGCTCGTCTGTTGGGTCGAGCGGGTTCTGCCAGCGGGCAGAGATTCCAGCCAGGAGCATGGTCTCGCCATCTTGGCGGGAGAAATAATGAGGCTCTTTCAAGGGCCGTCCAGATGAGCCTCGTGGCCCATCTTTGCGTGCAGGTGACCACTCGTAGAATCCGTCAACGGGAACAACGACACGTGAAGAGCGAATGGAAGACCTGAACGAGGGCTTCTCCCAAACAGTCTCGGAACGTGCATTCGAAAGTTTTTGACCAATCGACGGGTCCTTTGCCCAAGATGGAATGAGTCCCCAGATCGATGATCCAAGTATCCGCTGCTCGTTCCGTTCGTTGAGAATGGTGATTGTCGCGGATGGAGCGATGTTGAACCGGGCCCCAGGAAGATGAACGTTGTCTTGGATGACAGCGTCGAGAACTGTGGCAAGTTCATGCGACGGGCGAGCTTGGACAAAACGTCCGCACATACGCTATGGCCAGCCCGCTCCTGGCACCGACACTTCTACCGTTTCGATCCGGCCAGTCGAGGTGCCATCGACTCGTGAGGGGTGCGTTCCTTTTGAGGTGAGCACATACAGGGTTGTGCCATTGGGGCCGCCAAGCATGCAGGCGACTGCAGATTGGTCGGTGGCAATTTCGTCGACTACTTCCCCGCCCTCGATCACTCGCACAGCCCTTTTGTGAACAGGGTCAGCAAACCAGATTGCTCCCTCGGCATCGAGACAACAACCGTCCGGAATGCGATCACCAAGATCTGCCCAAACGCGGTGATCAACAGCCATTCCATCTTCGGCGATGGTGTACGCGGAGTAGCGCCTTCCGTACGACTCGCCAACAATGAGCGTCGATCCGTCGGGAGTAATCACTGAACCATTGGGAAACATCAATTCCTTCTCGCCGGTTCGAACGGTCCCGTCAGGGCTGACAACAACAAGGTGAGCCGCCTGGGGCTCAACCGGTGGATCTGCATGAAGGTCAAAGCCAAAAATCGAGACGTACGCAGTTCCATCAGGCCCTACAACCATGTCGTTGCAATCGTGTTCTGACACAGCTGAAAGATCGGCATGCAATGTCGTGACAGACCCGTCGTAACGCAAGATTCGCTTATCACTCATTG
>JAPOIQ010000067.1 GCA_029978815.1 bacterium | reverse complement strand
TCGTGAAAGGCCATCATGTGCGGTCGGAGCGACTCGAAGATGGCCCGCGCCTTGTTCGCCAGCTCGGGCTTGTTCTTGAGCAACGGCAGCACGGCCACCTTGATGGGCGCGATGCGCGGATGGAACTTCATCACCACGCGCGTCTCGCTCTTGCCCTTCGCGTCGGTCTCGGTGACTTCGGTGAAGGCGTTGGCAATGACCCCAAAATCGGTTGCGGCCTCGGCAGACATGTTCTTTTGAAGGACAAGAAACTCGACCCGCTCCGCTCGATCGTCAAGACGGGTTCCCTCTAGTTCAAGCCCCACCCCATAGAGCACCGCTCGGAACGGCGTCGGAAACTGGTAGATCTCTTCGCGGTACGCAAGGTGAGGAGCAATTCGATAGTGGGCGGCAACCACAGCATCATCGGGCACCAACTCAATGGCCTCCCGAGCAGCAACCGCAACCGGATGCGATGGCTCCCAATACGCCGGCATCGCCCGACCACTCGGAATAGGTGACCACAACAATGCCGAAATGACGGTGCCCAGCACAACAAACGAGATCGCAACACGCCGACCACCAAGGCCAGCGGGCGGCAAATACTGAACCGCCCAGATGGTTCCGAACACGAGAGCCGGAACTGCGACAATGCTGTAGTGGTACTGCACGTGAAATTGGTACCAATACGTGCTGAGCACGTTCGTGAATAGGACCAGAGCGCTAATGAGAGCCACGCTCGGACGGCGAACAAACTGAAAGCCCATCGGCAGCATCATCTGCAACACGTACCAAGGGCGATCTTCCGATGTGAAATATGATGCAACCTCGCGTGGCCGAGTGAACACGGCCGAAAGAAACCCTGTTGGCCCACCAAATGGAATTCTCCACGCGTTTCTGGTCGGAACTCCGATCAGCGAACGCATGACCACAAACATTGCGACAAGTGTGGTGAGCACTGCTGCGCCCGCAGTGATCAAACCGATTCGTCGATCACGGCGAGCTGCAACCCACAAACCCAACGGAACAATGACGAGTGCAACATCTTCTTTCACGAGCAAGGCGCCAACAACTGCGATTACATACCAGCGCCAACGACGTGTGAGCGCCGCCCACAACGCAAGAGGAACAAACAACCCGAGGAAACTGTCGGGGTGATAGTTCTCAAGCAGCGCACCAAGCACCGCCGGATGCGCCAGATATGCCAAGGCGAAGAACAGGGCAAGTCTCGATGACCTCAGCACTTCTCGCCCATAGAGATACACCGGCACCGAGCCAAGACCAATCACGGCTGCTTGCGACCAGAACAGAATCCACGCCCCCGGCGCAACCCAATAGAACGGCACCAGCACCACAAGAATGAACGATGTGTGGTCACCAAGCAGGTTGCGGCCCATTGTTGTCACAAATGGGGACTGAAACCTCGACAGTAGCCACACACCTTGGTCGTACAGCCCGGAGTCATAGGCCGCGGTGCCGAGGCCATGATGGATGTTGAGCGTCAGTGACCCGTAGTAGGCGGTGAAGGCAACGATGACCCCGCAAAGAGCGAGAAGGCCCGGATCATGACTCCGGAGCCACGACTTCATCCGTGTCGTACCTCTGAAGCGATCGCCGCGAGAACACCATTCACGAATCGCCCACTGTCATCGGTGGAGAACCGCTTGGCAAGATCGACCGCCTCATCAAGCACAACCGCCGTTGGCACCTCTGACCGTTCGATGAGTTCAAACAATGCCATCCGCATAATTGCGAGATCGAGTACTGGCATCCGGTTCAAGGTCCAGCCCCGAGACTTGCCCTCTATCAATTCATCCGCTCTGGCCGAAGTGGATTCCGCACCTCGAGCGAGTGTCAGAACCAGCTCTTCCGGCTCGACCACTTGAGTGCCAATGACTTCTTCGATCGAAATGCCTTTTGACTGCGCCTCATACAGGAGGTGCAAGGCTCGTTCACGAGCATCAGATCGCTCATCAATGTTTGTCATCAATCAGACCCGAGTGATGTAGTCGCCGTTGCGTGTATCGACCTTGACACGATCGCCAATTTCGACGAACAACGGCACTTGGATAACTCGTCCGGTCTCAAGGGTGGCCGGCTTACGAGCACCCGACACGCGGTCACCCTGAACGCCAGGCTCAGTATCAGCGATATTCAACTCAACAGATGCAGGAATTTCGACTGAAATAATCTCATCGCCATAGAACGCAACTTGAGCGGTCATTCCCTCGACGATGAAGTCTGCTGCATCACCGAGTGCCACCGGGGCAACATTCATTTGCTCGTACGACTCGTTGTTCATGAAGACGTAGTCGTCACCGTCGCGATAGAGAAACTGCATCTCTTCTCGACGGATAATCGCTTGCTCGACACGAACGCCAGCGTTGAACGTCTTGTCGAACACATTGCCAGTTCGAACGTTCCGAAGCTTTGTACGGACGAAGGCACCGCCTTTGCCAGGCTTCACATGTTGAAACTCGAGCACCTGAAAGAGAGCATTGTCGAGTTCGAGAGTGATACCAGTTTTCAGGTCATTTGTGGTGATGGCGGGCATGGGTTGTCCTTCGGATAAGCAGTCAAATTTCGATGGCCGTCGGATGTGACGACCACAAGGTCCTCAATCCGAATACCGCCGGTTCCGACACGATAGAGGCCAGGTTCGACAGTCACCACGTCTCCAGCGACGAGTTCTGCGTCGCCCGATGAACCGAGAAATGGTTCCTCATGAATGTCGAGACCTACACCGTGCCCAGTGCCGTGCACGAACAAGTCTGCAAGTCCAGCATCCTCAAACACCGCTCGACAAGCGCGATCAATGTCGCTCACACGAGCACCCTCAATAACCGCATCGAGGCCTTCAGCCTGTGATGCAAAAACAAGGTCATACCAGCGCTGTTGTTCATCAGATGGTTCACCCACAACGAATGTTCGCGTCATGTCAGAGTGATAACCAGCGACAAGTGCACCAACATCGATGACAACCGTGTCACCTTCGACGAGTTGCCGTGAGGTGGGGCGCGCGTGTGGCAAAGCCGCATTCGTCGGCCCCGACGCCACGATGGTTTCGTAACTTGGCCCATCAGCACCGAGCCGTCGCATCCGATATTCCAACTCGTCACGAATTTCACGCTCAGAGACACCAGCAACCAGCATCGGGGCGACTTCTGACATCGCAGCGGTTGCGATATCGGCGGCAGTGGTGATCAACCCGATCTCAGATTCATCTTTCCGCCGGCGCAACTGACTCAGTAACCCATCGGTAGCCACAAGTTCAGCATGTGCGGACAGGCTTGACCACTCGCTGTGAGGCATTACAAGCGCTTCTGCGCCAAGAGGTCGCCCACTTGTAGACACAGAAACAGCGTTGTTCCTTTCAGCCGCAGTGCGCGCCGTTACCACCGCCACGTCAGCGGCTCCGGACATTTCAAGCTGATCTTGCGCTTGGTCGGTGTAGCGCCCATCGGAGATGAGCACATGACCCCGAGCAGAGACAATGAGCACGCCAGCCGAACCGGAAAACCCGGTGAGCCACCGAATATTGCTTCGGTCGCTCACAATCATCTGATCTAGGCCACGCTCATCTAATGAAGCGAGCAGGCGCTCAGCGCGACCAGAAACTTGAACAGGTGTCATTTCAACTTGGCGGCAACCGCTCGAACTGCGAGCTCGTAGCCCGTGCCACCGAAGCCCGAAATTGCTCCGGTCGAAACCGGCGCGACAACGCTTGTCCGGCGCCATGGCTCACGAGCGTCAGGATTTGAGAGGTGAATCTCGACGACGACCCCCTCATACGCCGCAAGCGCATCGTGTAACGCCCAGGAGGAGTGAGTGAATGCGCCGGGGTTGATGATGATGGCGTCACAACGCCCACGGGCACCGTGCACCGCCTCGATGAGTTCACCCTCATGATTGCTCTGAAGATCCTCAACCTCGAAACCGAATTCGCTCGCAATCGCACGCGTCCGCGAGACGTGATCCTCGAGCGTGTCATGACCGTACACGTCGGGTTCACGTTGTCCGAGAAGGTTCAAGTTGGGTCCATGTAGGAGCAAGATAAGGCTCACAACATAGAACGGTATCGCCCAATCGGCAGTCGGTACAGCACATGCGGTCGAAGGTGGCTTGATTCGGGCACTCCCGGGTGCTCAAAATCGCCGTCGACATCTCTACTCATGCCAATTGCCTGCATCACCCACTGCGAACGTTCGTTGGACGCAGCAGTGAATGAAATGACCTCGTCGAACCCGAGACCACCAGGCTGCTCCTCGAAGGCGTACGCAAGCACAAGACGAGCAGCCTCGCTTGCGAAACCATTTCCCCACCACTTTGTTCTCAGGCGCCAGCCGATCTCGACACCTTCTCGAAACCACGGAACCATGAGCCCACAGAACCCGATTGCCTCGTGCGCAACCTCGACGCACCACAACCCGAAACCATGGTCATCGAAGTGGCGGTCAATTCGTTGAAGAAATGCGGCCGAAGCCTCAACGTCCATCACCGGACCAATCGTTGCCATCACCTGCGGATCACCGTTTAGGTCAGCAAAGGCATCAAGATCGGCCGTTGTCCACCGCCGCAGCACCACCCGAGGTCCTGCTTGCGGCCCTGTTGTCATCAACTGTGGAGCGCCTCGTTCAAGACGTCGAGAACAATGGCGGGGTCGACGTCGACGACTACTTCGACGCCGTCGGGACCATCAAGAACAAATGTGAGGCCATCAATTGCCTTCTTATCGCGGAACATCAACGCAAGAAGTTCATCTGCAGAGCCGACACGCGGAATATCGATTGCGAGTCCATAGAGACCGCCCACAACATCAACATGTTCTGCCACTCGAGCCGCATCGATCCGACCCAGCCGCTCGGCAAGCCGTGCCGCAAAAATAAGGCCAATCGAAACGGCCTCGCCGTGCGCAATATCGTGCCCAGAGGCAATCTCAAGGGCATGAGCCAACGTGTGGCCGTAATTCAAAATGGCCCGACGTCCCGACTCACGTTCGTCTGAAGCAACAACCTCGGCTTTAATCTCGACACAACGAGCCACCCGAGCTTCAAGATCCAAGGCAGCGAGGTCGTCGCCGGTCAAGAAGTGATACTTCGCCATCTCACCGTTGCCACAGCGAATCTCACGTTCAGGCAGCGTTGCCAATGTGTCGAGATCGCACAACACGCCTGACGGCTGCCAGAAGGCCCCGACAAGATTCTTGCCCTGCGGCAGGTTCACTCCGGTCTTGCCACCGATTGCGGCATCGATCATGCCAAGTAATGTGGTCGGAACGTGGATCACCGAGATGCCACGGTGATACGACGCAGCGGCAAATCCAGCCACATCGGTCACCATTCCGCCGCCAACAGCGACAACAACGTCACCGCGGGTAAGGCCTGCTTCGGCAAACCCCTCGCACAACTCTTGAATCGTCACCATCGTCTTGAACTGCTCGCCGACACCAATGTCAAACCGGTGCAAAGCAAGTGAAGTTGACACCTCCACCCCGATCGACGACTGGGTGACCAGCGCGACCCGGCGGGGAACTGGTTGGAGACCCATCAACATGTCGTCAAGCTGACTCAAAGCACCATGACCAACGACTACGTCGTATGAACGATCACCGGCGGCACCCGGTAGTGGCACTCTCACCTGCTGCATCGTTCAGGCCATCTGTTCAGCAACCGCAGCAGCGGATGCTTCGGCGTTACGAACAAACTCAGCAACCGAGTCGCCACCAAATTTACGCTGCGCCTCATCAGCAAGCACGAGAGCAACCATCGTTTCTGCAACAACTCCCATTGCTGGAACCGCTGTCACATCAGTGCGCTCTTTGAACGACACCGACGACTCTTTCGTCGCCGTATCGACCGTCTCAAGGGTGGGAACATTGAGCGTTGCGAGCGGCTTCATCGCTGCTCGAGCTACGAGGAGTTCTCCTGAGGTGATACCTCCCTCGACTCCGCCGGCAAGGGAACTACGGCGCCGGAACGACGACGAGTCGGAATCCCAATGAATCGCGTCATGAGCATCGCTTCCTCGTCGGCCGGCAACCTCGAAACCGTCACCGATCTCGACACCTTTCACCGCCTGAATCGACATCAGGGCTTGGGAAAGGAGGCCGTCAATCTTGCGATCCCAGTGAACGTGAGAGCCCAGCCCAACGGGTACGCCGAACGCAAGGACCTCGACGACCCCTCCAAGTGAATCACCATCTTTGGCAGCGGCCTTGATCTCCTCCACCATCGCATCAGCGCTCGCAGCATCGAAACAGCGCACCGGCGACTCATCGATTGCGGCAAGGTCCGCCATCGTCGGCACAGATTCGACAGATGCACGGACACTTCCCATCTGAATCACGTGCGACATGATCTCAACACCGATATGCGACAGCAATTTCTTTGCAACCGCACCTGCCGCGACCCGCGCCGCAGTCTCTCGGGCTGACGCTCGCTCGAGTACGTCACGGGCGTCGCTAAAACCATATTTCTGCATCCCCGCAAGGTCTGCGTGACCAGGTCGCACCTTCGTGAGCGGATCTTTTGTTGCACCTGGTGCCGGCGACATCTCCTCATGCCACTTGTCACTACGGA
>JAPOIQ010000294.1 GCA_029978815.1 bacterium | reverse complement strand
GTACACCATCTCGGGAGATCTCATTCGCACCGCCGTCTGTCACTGCGACCATTGCCAGCGTCAGAGCGGCGGAGCATTTTCTGTCAACCTTGTCACGGCCGCCGAGAACTTCACGTCATCGGGCACGATGAAGATGTACGGCGACCCTGGTGATGACCCGTCAGGCACAGTGCATGTTGAACGGCACTTCTGCGGAGACTGCGGGTCACCCATCATCTCAATCGCAACTGGTCGACGCGAGGTCGTCATCGTGAAGTCAGGAACTCTCAACGACAAGTCGATCATCTCACCTGATGTCGAAGTGTGGTGTGAAAACAAGCAGCCGTGGGTCATCATGCCTGACATGGCAGTGTCAAAAGAGCGTGAATAGCCGGTGACGAGTTCTCTCCGTCAGGCAGCGACATGAGGGTCGTCAGTCTTGTTCCGTCAGTCACCGAAACGCTGAGTGAGTGGGGTGTCACACCGATTGCGTGTACGAAATATTGCGAGCGACCCGATCTTCATCATGTTGGTGGAACAAAGAACCCTGACGTTGAGGCGATCGTCGCTCTTGCACCCGACCTCGTTGTCGCCGATGTTCAGGAGAACAGGCTCGAGGACTTCAATGCGTTGACCGCAGCAGGCCTCAATGTGTTGGCTCTTGACGTCGTTTCGCTCGAAACGATGCGTGTTGACCTTGTGCGGCTGGCAGGTGCTATTGGTCGCGAGCCAATATTCGAAGAGGTGCCGAACTATTCGTCACTTGGTCAACGAGCATTCATTCCAATTTGGCGGCGCCCGTGGATGTCAATTGGCGCAGACACATTTGGGTCACGCCTTCTCGAAGCGATAGGCATCACAAACATCTGCAGTGAGCTCGACTCGAATTACCCAGAGCTCGACCTTGCAACCGTTGCCGAGATGCAACCAGATCTCATCATCGTTCCTTCTGAGCCCTACGAGTTCGAAGATGCTCATTTGGAAGAGTTCACTGACATCGCTCCAACAGTTCGCGTTGATGGTCGAGACCTGTTCTGGTGGGGCACCCGAACTCCTGACGCAATGAAGAGGCTCTACGAACTACTCCACTCGCTCAGCTAACTCCCGCTTCGGCCAAGATGTCGGCATGACTTCGAAACTTCTCGACGGCAAAACCGCCCTTGTCACCGGTTCCTCCCGCGGGATAGGACGAGCCATCGCCATCGCATTCGCTGAAGCCGGAGCGAACGTTGCCATTAACTATGTGAACGATGCGGATGCTGCCGCATCAGCGGTCAGCGAGATCCTCGCACTAGGCCGGCAGGCCGTTGCCTTCCAGGCAGATGTCGGCGAACCAGAAATGGCACTCGGCCTCGTCAATGCAGTGACCGAAGAACTTGGGCAGATTGATGTTCTCGTGAATAACGCGGGCATCGGCGGACGTGTCGCAGACCCTCAAGACCTCACCCTTGAACAGTGGACGACGACATTGAACGTCAACCTCACTTCAGCGTTCGTGCTCACCGACGCAGTGCTGCCATCAATGCGAGAGCGTCAATGGGGCCGCATCATCAATATTTCATCAACCGCTGCTCAAACTGGTGGATCAATCGGACCTCATTATGCGGCATCGAAAGCCGGCATTATCGGCCTCACCCACGGCTACGCAAAGATGCTGGTCAAAGAGGGAATCACCGTCAACGCAATCGCAATGGCGCAAATCGATACCGATCTTGTGCACTCGTCGACCCCAGCAGACCCGTCACGTATCCCTGTTGGGCGTCTTGGCTCGACGAGCGAAATCTCAGATGTTGCAACACTTCTCGCTACCAACGCGTACATCACCGGTCAGACGCTCAGCGTCAACGGTGGCATGTACTTCACGTCGTAAATTCGTCGTCGGCTCGCTCCGCTCGGGAATAGCAATCAGTCATTGGGGTTGAGAGGGGTGTGAACACCATCGCTGCCACACCCGAACGTCTTCGAAATTTACGGACCTGGAACCTTGCTCTCACCGTCCTGCACTTTGCACAGGCACTTGTCATTGTGCTTATCGCAGGCGACTTTGCAATCGACGTCACGTCAACATTTCCTGAGGGGCCTCCAGGAACTCGCGTACCCACCGCAGAACCGCTCTTTGGTGTGCGCATCGGCGCAGCAATCGGTCTGTTCCTGCTGCTTGCTGCAATCGATCACTTCTTGACGGCAACCGTTGCGCGCTCAACGTATGAATCAGATCTTCGATCTGGAATCAACCGCTTTAGGTGGGTTGAGTATTCGGTGAGCGCAACGATCATGGTGCTGTTGATTTGCGCCTATTCAGGTATCACCGGCGTATCGGCACTACTTGGAATTATCGGTGCAAATGTTGCGATGATTCTCTTCGGTTGGATCCAAGAACGCACGAACCCTCCAGGCCGGACGTCGACGTCAATGACCGCATTCTGGTTTGGGACCATCGCCGGCCTTGCTCCGTGGGCCGCCATTGTTGTGAACATCATCGGGTCGGAAACCGTTCCCGGTTTCGTTTACGGAATCGTCATCACCGAAGCGATCCTGTTCTTCAGTTTTGGGCTCAACCAGTGGCTGCAATATCGAGGAATCGGGCGATGGACC
>JAPOIQ010000204.1 GCA_029978815.1 bacterium | reverse complement strand
GTGTCATGTTGTGCTTCAAAATTGCTTTCACCTTGGCATTCACCATCTCGTCGGTCTCACCAAACAGATCGCGACGCTCGCTGTGTCCGCAGATCACCAACTTGACGTCGAGTTTCTCGAGAAATGCGGGCGACACCTCTCCGGTATACGCACCCTTCACCTCGTGATAACAGTGCTGGGCACCAAGCAAGATGTCCATGCGATCAGCCTCAATGGAGGTCTGCAACGTACGTATATCGGTGAACGGCGGATGGATACTCACATCAACCCGCTGGTACACGTCTTTCGGTAACAGCCACGCCAACTTCTGTAACGTGCGAAGAGCCTCGAAATGGTCAAGGTTCATTTTCCAGTTACCGCTAATGAGCGGCGTACGAGCTTCAGGCATTAGGTGCACCTCTCAATGCGGCGAGGCCGGGAAGGTCACCGAGTTCGAGAAGTTCGAGACTCGCTCCCCCGCCAGTTGATACGTGGTCAACTTCGTCATCCAAACGGAACTGCGCAAGTGCGGCCGCCGAATCGCCTCCGCCCACCACGGTAAATGCTTTTGTTTCTGCCATCGCTTCAGCAACGGTACGAGTGCCACCCGCAAAACGCTCATCTTCAAACATCCCCATCGGGCCGTTCCAGAACACCATGCGAGCATCCATCACGACATCGCTGAACGCCGCCGCAGAACCAGGGCCAATATCGAACCCCTTCGACCCCTCAGGAAGACGGGTGCCAAATGTTGCGAATTCACCAGCAGCATCAACACCAACCATGTCGTCAGGCAACACGATCTTGTCGCCCGCGGTCTCAAGAATTCGTCGACAGGTGTCGACCATGTCCGGCTCGAACAGCGAATCACCGATCGGTTTGCCCTGCGCAGCGAAGAACGTGAAGCACATCGCGCCGCCAATCACGAGCTGGTCGACAACCGCCAGCAACGCCTCAACAACCCCCAACTTGTCGGAGATCTTCGCTCCACCAAGCACCGCAACAAACGGACGTTTCGGCTTGTCACGAAGACCGGTCAATACCTCGACCTCTTGCTGCAACAGCCGACCCATCGCAGATGGAAGCGACTTCGGTGGACCGACAATCGACGCATGCGCTCGATGTGACGCTCCAAATGCGTCATTCACATAGAAGTCGATGCCCTCGAGCAGCGTTGCGACGAATGCGTCATCATTCGCTTCTTCACCGGGACTGAAACGAAGGTTCTCCAGCAACTCCACCCCAGGGGCAAGTTCGGCAAGCCGATTGCGAACCGGGTCCATCGAGTACCTGTCGACCGGCTGGCCTTTTGGACGCCCGAGGTGGCTTGCGCACACCACCTGCGCCCCACGCTCCAGCAACCACGAAATGGTCGGCAGTGCTGCACGAATGCGAAAATCATCGACAACAAACTGCGAACCAGCGCGCTCCTCTAGCGGAACATTGAAATCTGTCCGAACAAGCACCCGGCGCCCGGTGACATCACCGAGATCTTCGAGAGTTGGAATACGTGCTGAATCGCCTGACATCACAGATCAGCGGCCGCGGCTGACATAACGAACGAGGTCTACCAAACGGTTTGAGTAGCCCCACTCGTTGTCGTACCAAGAGCAGACCTTGACGAGATCGCCCATCGACATCGTCATACCTGCATCGAAAATCGAAGAGTGCGGGTCACCAACAATGTCACTCGACACAATTGGATCTTCGGTGTACTTCAACACGCCCTTCAAGTCGCCCGTCTTCGCAGCGGCAGCGAACACAGCATTGATGTCGTCGACCGATGCCTTCTTCTTCAACGTGGCGGTCACATCGGTAATCGAACCAGTGGGCACTGGAACCCGAAGCGTAGTCCCATCGAGACGACCCTTCATCGAGGCCAATACGAGGCTCGTTGCTCGAGCCGCACCAGTCGAGGTCGGAATGATGTTGATCGCCGCGGCACGAGCACGACGCAGGTCATTATGTGGGCCGTCAACCAGCGACTGATCACCGGTGTAGGCGTGAACCGTCGTCATGAGACCCTGCTTCACACCAAACGCATCATCAAGCACCTTGATGAGCGGAACAAAACAGTTCGTCGTGCAACTTGCGTTCGAAATGACCTGATGTTTCTTCTTGTCGAAATCGGTGTGGTTGACGCCATACACAATCGTGATATCTGCGCCATTCGATGGAGCCGACACGATGACACGCGGTGCACCACCCTCAAGATGCATTGCAGCCTTGTCGCGGTCGGTGAAAATTCCGGTGGATTCGACAACGACATCAACACCAAGCTCACCCCACGGCAACGCTTTGGGGTCGCGCTCAGACAGCACTCGAATGGTGTGGTTACCGACCTTGATACCACCCTTGACGACCTTCACGTTCTGTTCAAGGCGACCCATCACCGAGTCGTACTTCAACAGGTGCGCCATCTGATCAAGTGAACCCAGATCGTTCACCGCAACGAACTCAACGTCTGCACCTTGAGCGAGCACCGCGCGATAAAAGTTGCGGCCAATTCGTCCAAATCCGTTAACACCAACACGAACAGTCATGGGAGGTCCTTTCACATTCTTCGACCAGACGGTCGTTCGCAACAGTAGTCAGACGCGCGACGCCATACGAAGAATGGTCGCAACAATGAGCCGCCGAGCGTGGTGTCAGGAACCACCATCAACATCTCGATGAGATGCAAGCGCCTTCACATCATCTGAGGCCAGGCGCTCAACAAGGTGTTCCACGATCGCAACCGAACGGTGACGGCCTCCTGTGCACCCGATCGCAATCGTCAAATAGTTGCGACCCTCAGCCTGATAACTCGGGATCACATCGCGCAAAAGAGCCTCAAAATGTGAGAGGAACCGCAATGTCATCTCGTCACCAAGCACAAAAGATCTCACAGCCTCATCTCGACCAGTGAGCGGACGAAGTTCTTCATCCCAATGAGGATTCGGAAGGAAACGGACATCCATCACGATGTCTGCATCAAGTGGAATGCCGTGTTTGTAGCCAAACGACTCGATCGACACCTGCATTGAGGTTGAGCCCGTCTCACTGAACGAAGACACGATGCGATCTTTCAACTGGTGCACGTTGAGGTCGGTGGTGTCGATCACTAAATCGGCGGCACCCTTTACCGGTTCAAGTGCCACCCGCTCGCGCTCGATCGCCTCGAGCACACCCTCACCGTCGAGATCAAAGGGGTGACGCCGACGAGTCGCCTCATAGCGCTGGACCAGTTTCTGGGTCGATGCATCGAGATAGAGCACTGTCACCCTGTGGCGAGACGACTTCAACGACTCGATATGTGGCAACAACTCCGAATGGTTCCGGCCCGACACAAGAACAAGCCGATCAATGCCGGCTCCCGGCTTCGCTGCAAGCTCGACGATGGTCGGCACTAGCGAAGTCGGCAGATTGTCGACGACATAAAATTCGAGATCCTCGAGCACACCAGCAGCCGCAGAACGCCCAGCGCCCGACAGCCCCGTGATCACGACAATCTCAGCCACGCCCGTACCTTAGACCCAGGCTCAACACCAACACCTACAACCTTGTCAGCCAACAACTTTTCGAAGCCGAAGATGCAACAAGCGAGGCACTGACTTCGCTTCAAAATATTCGGGGGCCTGCGCAAGGAATCGTTCGGGCGGAGCTGGTTCATCCATATGTTCCAGCAATAAGCCGTTGTCTGCAAGAGCATTCAGATAGCGGGATAACGGACGGTGCAAGAACCTGATGTGCACACCCAACTCAACC
>JAPOIQ010000044.1 GCA_029978815.1 bacterium | reverse complement strand
GGCGATGTTTGCTCCGAAGAGTGAGAACATTGCGACGGTTGAAATTGCTGCTGTGGTGAGTGACTTGCGTGCGTTCATGTCTTCCAAGAGCACGCTCATCACTTTTTCTCGCACTTTTTCGCGAATTTTCTTCGAATGAGAAGATCGTTATTTAACAACGGATTCCAAGCGTTTTGATGACGATCTGCGAAGAACATCGTGGACCAGATAGATGTTTGACACGTTGAGAGACGACGAATGCCACGAGGTTTTGTCATCGAAGAGTTCGCGAGACGGGTGTCACAACGATGTTGATGATCGTGTGATGAACCCGTTATTGAATGCGGCGAATTTGGTCGGGCTACAGTCGCTGAGGTGAGCCTTCCCGTCGTCGACCTTGCGCCGTTCGCATCAGGACAAGATCACGCCAGTTCTGCTGCCCGAGAACAGGCCGCAATCATCGATGCAACTTGTCAAGAACTCGGTTTCTTGCTCGCAGTTGGTCACGGAATCGCCGCAGAGACAAAAGAAGAACTTCTCACGGTAATGCGGGAGTTTTTCGCGCAACCGCAGGAGGTCAAGGATGCGATCTCTATTGCGAACAGCCCTTGCCATCGGGGGTACGTCGGAATTGGGACTGAGGCTTTAGAAGGCGCCTTGGCTGAGGATGAACAACTTGATGTTCCTCGACTTGGTGACCTGAAAGAGACCATTGACTCTGGCATCGAACATGGGCCCGATCATCCAGAAGTGCTTGCAGGCACCCCGCTCCACGGACCAAATCAACTGCCTGATTCGCCTCGGTTTCGCGCTGCGTGGCAGCGGTACTTCGATGAAGCAACTGAGGCAAGCCTGAGAGCACACCGCGGAATTGCGGTTGCCCTTGGTCTTCCATCTACATGGTTTGAAGATCTAGGACGAGCTGACGGCGATGCATTCATGTACCACCTACGGATGTTGCACTACCCACCAACGAGTCGAGTGACTCCAGCACCAGGGCAACCCGGATGCGGCTCCCACACCGATTACGGCTCGGGGACCGTCCTCACAGATGACGGTCATGGGGGGCTGCAGGTGAAGACTCGGGCTGGAGAATGGATTGATATCTCGGTGCCTGACGGACACGCAGTCGTCAACCTTGGTGATCTCATGGCGATTTGGTCGAATGATCGATACGTCTCGAATCCTCACCGCGTCGTGAGTCCGCCCAACGTCGACCGATATTCCATTCCGTTCTTTGTCGAACCCGGATTCCATACCTACGTTGAGTGTTTACCGACCTGTCGAGATGAGTCAAACCCTCCCCGACATGAGCCCCTGATCGCAGGCCCCTACTTGCTGTCACGTTTCGACGGCACGCATTCGTATCGCAACGCTCTTCTCGACTGACTCACTCTCGATGGTGTGAGTCCCACGCCATTGCGATGGCAACGGCGAGAACGACAACACTTCCAATCGATGCACCAACTAGGAGATTGGTGGTGGTTCCAGCAACGCCACCAGGATTGCGATACCCAGGTGCAATCGACAGCGTCCCCAGTCCGAGCCACGTCGACATCGTCAGCATTGCCGCTGGGAATACCGCCCCGAACGCAAGAGCGAGACCAGTTGGGCGCACAGAAAGAAAGCCAAGAAGTCCACCAACCGCCAACGCACCGAGTTGAACGAGGCGACCAATCATCAACTCATTCGGCCAGCCCTCGACACTGTTGAGGAGCCAATTCACCGACCATGAAGAATTCGCGATTGGCACCAATGGAGCGACCGCGGCGATCACAACGGCGAGCGCGCCGAGAGCGTGGATGTACGGATTAAGACCGGCCTGACGATCGACTAGAAGATCATTCATCGAGGCGAAAAAAGCGATGAGACCCACACCAGCTGCGGCAAAGAGCGCCCAGTATCCAAGATCTCGCGTGATGTCGATCGTGAACTCACCCGAGGCACTTGCTGCAAAATTCTGTGCGGCCCGTACGGGGAACTCAACGAGCCCAATGGTGAGAGCGGTCGTGCCTAAAACGGACAGTCCGCTTCCTCCGACGAGTCCGGGTCCCCAAGGCCGCCCGATGATGGTCCCGACCGCTCCCACCGCGAGACCGAGTGCTCCTAAAAGTCCGATAGCGATGAGGTTTGAGCCAAGGTTGTCGAGATGCCAGGTTCCTGTTCGGAAACCAACTGCGTTTGCAACGTCAGCAAACTCTGCTCCGGCGGAGGTGGTGATGCTGAGAATGTCTGCTGTCAAGGCGATCAATGTGACGACTGCGGCGACGATTCCAATAAATGAGGTGACGGTGAGTTGGGGGTTCATCAGAGCTGTCGGCTCTTCAATCGCGGCAGCTGCTGCGATTGTCGGCGAACCAGACGATGGGGTCGGAGGTTCATGATCGATTGGGATTATTTCGGTTGCAGCCGAAGTATCGATGGAAATTCCACCAGCTGGAAGGTCATCGATGGTGTCGTCGAATGGGCGTTCATCATCTGCCCAAACAACCTGCGACTGAAAGGCGGGCTCTTCAGTGGCTGAGATCTGGATGGTGTGTCTCAGCTCTTCGGTCTGAATCGAATCATGAAGCCGGGTGAGGGCAAGCTCATCAAGATCATCGGATGCTGTATCAATAACGACAGGTAGTTCACCGGTTCGGTCACCATCGTCCTCATCGCCATTCACTGCGGGTGACTCAGAAGTGATCGCTTCGGTCACTTGAGTTGGGGCATCGCTCATCGCATGCCCGCAACCGTTACAAAATGCTGCGTCAGCCGGTGGTGTTGAACCGCAAGCAGGGCAGATCATTTCTCGACCTGTCGTCGTTGCCGACACAGAAATGGGGTGCTGCACCCGCGCATATTGCGAGATTACGACATCATCTCTCGCAATGTCGCCAGCATTCTTGTCTCTGGGCTATCGACGCCGAAGTCGCCGAAGTTGCGTTGCAACGTAGGGCCGAGCCCTTCGTTGGCCGCCGCGTGATGTGATCACAGCTTGCAACGATTCAAGTGATCGGATGATTCTCTCGACGTCGGGCTCACGGGCGAGGCCTTCACATTCGTCAGCGAACTCGCCGAGGGTTCGATGACCGCGTTCGTTATTGCAGCGCTTGCAGGCTGCAACCTCGTTCTCAATCCAACTCGGTCCGCCCTTTATTCTCGGAACGAGATGCTCGGTGGTGGGTACAACGTGGCGGTCGTCAAATGTGCGGCGGCACCAGACACAGTCATTACCGTCGCGTTGGAGAATCATCGCCATTCGTTCACGGCGGTTCGGCTGCCGACCGCGATGATGTTCTGTCGCTGAATGCGATCGGCTCATATGACAAGAATGGTGCAATGGCAGGCCGCTTCGCACCTTCACCGACAGGTGATCTCCACCTTGGGAATTTGCGCACGGCACTTGTCGCTGCCCTCCTTGCGCGAACAACAGGGCGCGAATTCATCATCCGAATGGAGGATCTTGACCTCGTGACCGCGTCCTCCGATTTTGAAGATCGTCAAATTGAGGACCTTGCGGCTATCGGGGTGACGACTTCCCGCCAGATCGTCCGGCAGTCGGAGCGGTTCGAGCTCTACCGGCAGGCAATTTCTCAACTCACTGACAGCGGTGATGCCTACCCCTGTTATTGCAGTCGACGTGAGATCCGCGCCGAGATAGAGGCAGCTGCACGAGCTCCGCATGGAAATCTTCCGGACGGGGCGTACCCAGGCACCTGCCGTGACCTCACCGCAAGCCAGCGGGCGGAACGCGAAGCAGAAGGCCGTCAGCCTGCGCTGCGCCTGCGAACATCAGGTGAGACGTATGTGGTGAATGACCTTGTAGCTGGACGGTTCGTAGGTGGGATCGACGATGTGGTGTTGGCTCGCTCCGATGGCGTCCCTGCCTACAACTTGGCGGTGGTCGTCGATGACGCTGCCCAAGGTATTGATCAGGTGGTGCGAGGCGATGACTTGTTGTCCTCAACTCCTCGGCAGATGCATCTACAACACCTATTAGGTCTCCCCACCCCCGAATACGCACATGTTCCTCTTGTGCTTGGCGAAATGGGAAGCAGGCTCGCGAAACGTGACGGCGCAATTACTCTGCGTGAACTTCTTAAACGTGGAGAGACCGTGAACTCAGTTCGGGATGCGATTGCTCAGAGCATCGGGTGTCAACCTGTCAAGAGTGATTCAGACCCGTTTGCTGAATGGTCGGCGCATTGGTCGCTCGCTCGACTCAGTCGAGAACCGATGTATCTCTCAGCCTTCGACCTTGCAGTTGATTCTTAGGCTGATTCCGCAACATGATTTAACGCTCTCTGTACTGTGGGAGTGAATGACACACACTCGATGGACGTATGCAGCGCTGATGCTGTCAGCTGCTGCATTGCCATTGGTCGCTGGGTGCGCAACTACCTCTTCGGCATCGGGTGGATTGACTGCTGACTACACCGAAAGTGCGGCGACGACAACGACGCTGTCATTGCCTCGAGATCTTCCGACAACAACTGTTGCTCGAGCAACCACGACGACATCGTCGAGCACCACCGTCCTGCCAACATTTGAACAAGAGCCGGTAGCCGTCTCGGCGATGGCCGAACCCCTCAGTGCAGTTGGTCGAGAAGATGGAGAGGAGACTGCTCGCCTTCAGGAACGATTGCTCGAGCTTGGATTTTGGGTGCAATCGACTGACGGGATTTTTGGTTTGACAACTCGTCAGGCAGTGATGGCGGCGCAGAAATACTTTGGGCTTCCGGCAACTTCATCTGTTGACGAATCCACTGCGGAGGCGCTGTCGACTGCAACGACTCGGCCGCAGGCTCGGAGCGATCGTGGGACACTGGTCGAGATTGATAAATCGCTCCAGCTGGGGTTCTTCGTCATCGATGGTGTGACGGAGTGGGTGCTCAATGTGTCCACTGGCTCAGAGATTCCGTACTCCGAACCAAATCAAAACGATCCAGCCAAGATTGAAGAAGGCGACTCCATTACCGATCCTGGTTTGTTCAAAGTTGATCGCGAGCGCGCTGAGGGTTGGTGGGATGGTGATCTTGGCTCGATTTATCGGCCGAAATATTTCAATGGTGGGATCGCCGTTCACGGTTCCGGATCGATTCCGAATTATCCGGCCTCGCATGGTTGCGTGCGGGTGAGTACCCCGGCGATGGATTGGATCTGGGAAGAGGAGCTCATGCCGATGGGCACTCCGGTTTGGGTGCACGGATCAATTCCTCGATGAGGGTGCTTGATCGCGTCGTGTGATCGGCCGGCGCGTCTGCGAAAGTGATGGGGTGAAGTTCTCGGGATCTACCAGCATTGCGATGGCGGCGTTGCTGGCAATCGCCTGTGCTTCATGCGGCGGAAGTGACGTTCCACTAGCTGAAGGTGAAGCCACATCTGCGACGTCGACGACGGTGGTCGAGGCCAGCACGCCAACGACCTCGTCACCCCTGGCTACCGAGACTTCCGAAATTGAGGATGACAGTGCCAACGCTTCCGACCGAACTGGTGAGCGAACGCAGATCGTCACGACGACAACGACCCCTGTCCCTCCCGTGCCCGTGGTCGACGACGAAGCGCTGATCCTCAGCAGATATGGGGTTGGTGATCATCGGTTTGGTGATGATGCTGACGATGTCATCTCGCTATTAAGCGAAGTGTTCGGGATTCCCGAGTCTGACACAATGCGCCGATTTACTGAAAGTGAAAGCGGTGAGTTCATTGATCGAAACGGTGACTATCTGTTCATCGATGTGCTCGGGCGAGAGACCTGCTTTGGTGTAGGTCTCTGTGTTGAAAGTGCGGGTGAGAGCAGCGATGAAATGGTATTTACCGGGTGGACACATCGTGGAAGCACGAGCGAACTCGTCACCGTTGAAGGGCTCGGTGTCGGTAGTCGATGGTCGGGCTACCGGTCGGCAATGACGGTTGAGCCCGTCGGATGTGGCATGTACTCGACCGGGATGTTCCGAGGCGTCAGACTCGAGGTTCGATCGACGACTGATTCATTCACGAATGAGGATGCCGTGACAGCAGATCCAGAGGATGTCGTCGTGATCGCACTGTCCGCAGGTGATGTCCGAACCTCGCTTCACCCTGCGTGTTGACGTCGTTAGCGAGCGATACTGAGAGCGGATGACGGGAATCGAACCCGCGTTCTCAGCTTGGGAAGCTGATGTTCTACCATTGAACTACATCCGCAGAAGGGCTCAGATTAGCGGGACTTCAGGCTGCGACCCTACGTAGAGACACTGCCGGAGCACTAAGGTTCAGTTCGTGATTTTGTCTGACCGGACCATTCGTGAACAGATCTCCAGTGGTCGTATCGTCATTGACCCACATGACGATGCGATCGTGCAACCTTCATCAATTGATGTTCGTATTTCGCACCTGTTTCGAGTATTCCGTAACCACACCGCCGGTGTTATTGATGTCAAGCGCGATATGACTGGTCTGACTGAACTTGTTGAGATGCCCGAAGATGGCTCAGAGCCGTTCATGTTGCACCCGGGCGAGTTCGTACTCGGTTCAACTCTTGAGCGAGTCGGCGTTCCAGACGACCTTGTCGGCCGGGTGGAAGGCAAGTCGAGTCTGGGTCGTCTTGGGTTGCTCATTCATTCGACCGCTGGATTTATCGATGCCGGGTTTGATGGTCACATCACGCTTGAGTTGGCAAATGTCGCATCGCTTCCGATCACGCTCTATCCAGGAATGAAGATCGGACAGGTGTCATTTATGCAGATGACAACACCTGCAGAAAACCCTTACGGAAAAGGTGCTCGCGGTTCGAAGTATCAAGGCCAACGTGGCCCTACGCCGAGTCGTTACTTCGAAAACTTCAACGCTGACTGAGGTTCGTCGACCCCGGTTCGACGCTAGTGATCGTCCCGGTAATGCTGCGCAAGAGGATCGCCTCCAAAGTCCATTGTCAGGTCTCGCCAGACCGTGTGGACATGGTTGACATCTCGTTGGGAGTTGTCGTACTCGATGAGAATCCCCCCGCCCTCTAATCGGTAGTAGTGCGGTTCGCCAGGTTCAATGCCTCCTGCCCATAAGAATCGAAAATCGGCAAGATGGGATTCGGTTCGTCGCCATTGTCCATCGGCGAGGGAGGGGTGAATGCGATCGAGGTACGCGCCAAGAAGTTGACGAAGCAGACCTACTTGCGCAGGCCCACATTCAGCGATGGCGACGCCTTTCGGCGTGGCTGACAAGCCCAGTGCAGCGTCGTCCTCTGGAGTCCACCCAGCTTTACCGGTTGCTGCATGGTGCACGTTCAAAAGAAACTCATCGGTCGCATGCTCGAACCTTCCGCGCCAGATCTCGTTGAGAGGAATGACGGTGTCTCCCTCATTGAGCCGAGTGCGGTTCGCTCCGAGAAGGTCGACCGGTGCTCGTGGCGAAAGGTGGGCCTGAGATCGACGATCCTCGTCCATCGAGTGAAATAGTTCGCGTGCGATGTCTTCGGCATCTGCCAAGGGTCGGAGAAGGTGTGGACCGAGAAGTTGTGAACTAGCTGGATCAGCACCGAGAAAGAGTGGTGTCGCAGAAACAACCTCGCTCTGTCTGATGGCGAAATGTAATGAGACGTGGTGGCCTCCGAAACGCCAAGACCAATCTGTCGAGTTGGGATCGCCAAAAACCGACAGCCAATACAGCAGAGGATCGCGACCGCGTTCCCGTCCGTATGACACGGAGAAACCTTCGACACGATCAAGCACATTCTCTAATCCCATGATCGTCGACGCAGTCGTATGACCTGGTGCGCTGAGTCCCGTGGCGAGGAGTCGATGCACAATTCGGTGCTGCGCAGATGTCATCTCTGCGAGAGAAAGTCCGCCATGATCTGTCGGCGTGTAAAACCAG
>JAPOIQ010000141.1 GCA_029978815.1 bacterium | reverse complement strand
GTGTGCGACTGATCGCCGCGGGGTGGAGCAGTCCGGTAGCTCGTCGGGCTCATAACCCGAAGGTCGCAGGTTCAAATCCTGCCCCCGCCACCATCTGAAGGACCCTTGCGAAAGCAAGGGTCCTTTCTGTTGACATGAGATGGCGCCGAGGGCAGTGTTCTCCGCTTGTTCATTTGTGAGAAACACTGTGTACACATTGTTCAACGCATTCTCTCTGGCGTTAACAATTCATTTTTCTAAGGGGGAACCCATGTCATACCTGTATTCAGTGCTCGCTTCCATCGGCAATGTTCAAGAATTCGCGGCTGCGGGTTCAGGCTGGGCGGGTGATCGAATGAAAGAACTCGGAGCTACCGACTTCAACGCCAACCAGATCATCATGGGAGGCGAACTGGCCGGGATGTGCATCGTCGGTTTTGAATTCGAAACAATCGATGCCGCCATGGCAGGCCAAGCAGGCCTCTATCAAGATGCACAGATGCTCGAAATGATGCGAGACACCCAAGTAAACGTGTCCCGTCGGATTTTGTTCCGTATCCAGTCGGAGATTGGAGAGCGCCAAGGCCGTTATGGTTCTGTCCTCTACATCGCTGGACGACCACTCGATGACGCATCTGCAGCATCAAACTTGGAACTTAGTTGGAAAACGATCAGTGAGGGTGCAAACGGCATGATCGGCCTTCAGGCGGTTGCCGCTGGCGCGTCGCCTTTCCAAGGCACGGTCGTGACCTCAACCGATTCCCTAGATGAACTAATGGCCGCATCAGCCAAAAACTTTGCCGACCCTGAAATGGCAAAGCGCATGGGCGAACAAGGCTGGAATGTCATCGGCCGTGTTCTCATGAACCGTCTCATATAGCTCGCTGCGGGGTTGACCTCGTTCGCCGAGGTCAACCCAACGAGTTGCAACCTGGAGCGCAAGCAGTGATGAGTTCCTCGGCCCGGTCGAGGTCTTGCACCGGCACGATGAAATCGGTGACGCCACATTGTGAAGCGGTCTCACTAATGGTGTGACGGCACGTTTCGGTATCGCCGATAACTCCAAAGCTGTCAAGCCACTCTTCTTTAACGAGATGCGCTGCTGATGGAGGGCCTCCTTCAGCGAGAGATGAGCGGAGGGCGTCCCGCTGATCATCGTCGATACCCAGTGCCTCGCGTACGGCTGGCGGAGAATCAACTAAGCGAAAGGTCAACTGAGCTCGCATTTGCTGCAGTTCGTGTTCATCGCGGGCAATTCCTGTTGACCATGCGATATGCCGTTTCTCCCCAGCGGCTGCATCACGAATCATCCTCACTTGGTCGGCGAGTGCAGGAAGGTATGGGTAGCTCAAATAGAACCCGTCAGAGATTCGACCGCCGAGGCTGGTCATGCGTGGTCCTCGACCAGCCATGATGATTTCGATATCTGGACGGGCGTACCCTAAGCGAGCATTTTCGAGGGCGAAGGTCTCGCTTGTCATGGTGACCGTGTCGCCAGCGAATAGCCCTCGCATGGCGGTCACTGCGTCGGCCACGACGTGAAGTGGCCGTGTGCGTTCGACTGCTAGCGGCCCGAGAGCAAGGCCGCCACCGGCACCGACGCCAATAAAGGCTCGCCCATCGCTTAACTCGTCAATCGATGCAATAGCGGCTGCAGTCGCACCGGGATGTCGCACATAGGGGTTCGTGATTCCCGGACCTATCTTGATCGTTGACGTACGTTCTGCGATCGCCGCAAGAGTGACAAACACATCACGCGTCATGATGCCCTCGTCAAACAACCAGCAGCGGTCGTACCCCATCTGCTCCGCAAGCACTGCAAGTTCGACAATCTCGCCAACGGGCGCTTTTGCCATGAGGTTCACTGACCAGTTCACAGGTAAATACTGCCCTCTCTGCGGCTCACGAGCAGTGATCGGTGTCTCAATCCTTGCAACACCGATCTGCCACACTGCATACATGGCGTTCAACCAGTCAGCTGGCCCTCCGGCAAGTGCTCGTCAGATTGAACGACTACTCGAATTACTCCAGAAAGCCGGTCACGACGATTTTCGATCTGCACGCGGCCCAATGGCTCTTAGAAGACAAATCCGGCGACATCGGTCGAAAAGGGACAACTAACGTCCCTGAGATGAAAGCATCGTCTCTCGCTCGAGCCCTTTTGATTGCCTTGCCCGCGACATTCGTGGCAACGGTTTCTCCTGCCTTCCCGACTGCTGCTGGCGGGCTCGTTTCAACGTTGACATCAAGTTCATCACTCACTGTTGGTGACCTGACTATCGGCGAGCCGTCATTACTAAAAGATATTGAGACGACTCCATCGAGTTCTGCGACCTCCGAGCAGATGGCCGAGATGGGCGGAGAGGTGTACTTCTCTGCGAATGATGGGACTGGCTGGGAATTGTGGGCCACTGACGGCAGTGATGCAGGTACTCGATTGGTGAAAGATGTAAACCCGAACGGCTCGAGTTCCCCCAGATCGATAATTGCTGTTGGCTCTCAAGTGTTCTTTGTTGCTGACGACGGCACACATGGTCGAGAACTTTGGGTGACCGATGGAACCGAGTTAGGCACTGCGATTGTTGCCGACATCAAGGAGGGCTCGAGCTCAAGCAACGCGCAGTGGCTCACGGAATCGGGTGGACTCCTATTTTTGGCAGCAGTTGATGGTATCCACGATCAAGTGGTGTGGGTTTCTGATGGAACTCCTTCCGGAACGCAGATGGTATTTGACCTTCATCCCTCGGGGGGCACAGTTAGGGAGATCTATCCATTTCAAGGCTCTGAGGTTTTAGTCAGCACAACAGATGGGACGACCGGAGTTGAGTTGTGGCGTGCTGACGGGGGTTCAATATCCCAGGTTCTCGACATCAACTCGGGATCGAATGCAAGCTTTCCATCCTCGTTTTTAGAGGTCTCAGGCGGACAGGTGTACTTCACTGCTCGGGATGCCACTGAGGGCTATGAGCTTTGGGTCACTGATGGTACGCCGGGGGGCACCCAAATGGCGGCCAGCATGAGAGCGGGGTCTGATGCGAGTTGGCCCCGCAACCTTTCGGAATTCGCTGGAGAGGTGTACTTCTCTGCGAACGATGGGTCTAGTGGTTATGAGTTGTGGAAGTTTGATGGGGCGAATGCCACGTTGATAGAGGATCTGAATCCAGGGTCAGTAAATGGGCAGCCAAGCAACTTCACTGAATTCGGTGGCCACCTGTACTTCACTGCTCGGGTCGGCACTGAGTCTGTTCTTTGGAGAACCGATGGAACGACTACCGAGAAAATCAGTGACGTTCTGAGCTTGTCCACCTCTCTCACTGTCGACGACATCACGTTGGTTGGTGGCTATCTCTATTTCGGAAGCGCGTACGACAGTTTAATTGGCGAGGAGCTGTACAGGTTCGACGGTACATCTCTGGAACTTGTTAGTGATATTGCAAGTGAAAGATCGAGTGAACCAGAAAGAGTGACCGCTGTTGGGAGCGCAGGGTCTTTTGTGTTCTCCGCAGAGAAAAACGAGGGCAATCGGGTGATGTGGGCGTCCGATGGAACTGATGAAGGAACTCTCGAGTTACAGACGATTTCGAGTGCAACAGAGTCGAGTTCGTCAGACCAACTCACCGCCTTTGGCGATCTAGCTCTCGTCGTTGCTGAAACCGCAGACTCGGGTCGAGAACTGTGGGCAACAGATGGAACAGCGTCTGGAACAACTCTCTTGAAAGACATCTACGTGGGTGAAGAAGGAAGTGAACCGCGCGAAATTGTTGTCGTGGAAGACCTCGCATACTTTTCGGCTGACGATGGCGTTCACGGTCGTGAGCTATGGGTAACCGACGGTACGTCCGAAGGCACAAGACTCGTAGCAGATGTGTTTAGCGGGGCGACGTCGTCGCGTTTGCGTCACTTGGCCCATTTCAACGGGTTGCTGTACTTCTTTGGAGACAACGGGTCGGTCGGGTACGAACTTATGGTTTCTGACGGAACCGCTGCAGGCACCCGAGTGGTGGTCGACTACTCAACCTCCGGAGATGGCGCAGTATCTCAACTCGTATCCTCGGGGTCGTTACTGTTCTACATATGTGACAGCGCCTCGTCTGGAATTGAAGAGTTGTGCGTGAGCGATGGAACCACCGCTGGCACAACCCGTGTCGGATCCTCAATCACCTTCCCCACCAGCCTCACCCCTTTCAACTCTGGGCTACTTTTTGGGTTTAAGACCTCAGGTGGTGATGGGGAGGTCTGGTTTTCCGATGGTTCTGAGGATGGAACTCGACTCATCAAACAGGTCATTGGGTCCTCTCTTGACGGACCGCAAGGTTTTGTGACGTTCGGGGACGGCCTCGCTGCATTCTTCGATGACTCTTATGGCGAACTCTGGGTGACCGACGGTTCTGGAGATGGCACCCTCCAATTGACGTCCGGCGGGGATAGCCCGTTTGACCTTGTGGCTGCAGGAAATTCCATTATTTTTACTCAGCCATACGACGGCGCAAACAGGATATGGGTTTCTGATGGCACCGAGACGGGGACAACCCTGCTTTCGACGGCGGTTCAGGAAGTTGGGAATTACCGCTTCATTGACGGGTACACCTTCTTTTCAGGGCATGGCGGAGATATTGAGGGCACCTTGACCGACCAGGAATTCTGGGTAACCGATGGAACGAGTGACGGAACTATGAACGTTGCTGACATCAATCCGTATGGACCCAGCGGTCCTGAGCATTTCATTCGTCT
>JAPOIQ010000177.1 GCA_029978815.1 bacterium | reverse complement strand
GGTGAGTAGCAAGGAATGGTAACCGTCCTAACTCACGTGCAATCTGCCCACCTTGAGCCAGATGCCGCCAAGATTGTAGAACTACTCTGCGATATATCCGCCCAATAGCTCTGATTCTGAATACCTGAAGAGGCTGATCAACTCGATGGAGGACCCCAATTACTTACCCGAGAAGAAAAATAGCATCGCGATGGAGAATTATTTTGTCCTGTAGAAGGCCAAACAAGCCAATTTTCCGTAACTCGATTGGGCGAAGAATCGACTGAAGAAGAGGTCAACCTCACACCAGGTGAAGGCATTGCAGTGACAATGGCAAAAGCAGACTGGTCGACTGAAGACCCGAATGCATATGTTGCGCACCTACTGCTTGCAGAACTCGGCTACGACGTCAGCGATCCAAAGGATCTCGAACTCGGACCATCAAACGCCTACATCGCAATGGCGCAAGGCGACGCTGACTTCTGGATCAACTCGTGGTACCCAGGACACAACTCGTGGCTGGCAAACGAACTTCCAGACGGCTCACTCGTGGGTGACCACGTGAGCGCAGTTGGCGAAATGATGATGGCTGGTGGCCTCCAGGGTTACCTCATCACGAAGTCATTCGCTGAGGAATATGGCATTACCTCGCTCGATGACTTCAACTCGAACGCGGATGCAATCGCCGCTTACGACGCTGGCGACCCAGATCCAGGTAACGGAATCGCTGATATTTATGGTTGTTCTGAAAGCTGGACTTGCGACGACATCATCCAGAACCAGATTGCATTCTCTGGCTGGGAGAACATTAAGCAGACCATCGCCGGTTACGACGCAATGTTCGCAGAAGCAGTCACCAAGGCTGATGCTGGTGAGCCAGCAATCGTCTACACCTGGACACCAAGTGCGTACATCACGCAGCTTCGTCCTGGTGACAATGTGCTGTGGCTTGAAGTCAACGATGTCATCGACGACTCAAACCCAACTGGCGCTGAGGGCGGCGAAGCCCATGACCAGCGTCCTGGCACCGCATCAATTGGCGAGGACCAGTGCCCAGGTTCCGAAGGTGGCGTGTGCCAGCTCGGATGGGTTGCTGCTGACATCCAGGTCTCAGCAAACAACGAGTGGCTTGAGGCCAACCCTGCGGCCGCAAAGCTGTTGGAGCTCTTCCAAATGAGCGTTCTCGACGTTTCGCTGATGAATGTTGAAATGGGTGAAGGAACCGCAGTTCTCGATCTCGCTCAGCAGTGGATCGTGGACAACCGTGCAGAGGTTGACGAGTGGCTCGCTGCCGCTCGCGCTGCTGCCTGATCAGTTAACAATCACAAGTGGTTCGGCCGGCCCCTCGGGGTCGGCCGAACTCGCGTCTGGGGACGGGGCAGGGGTCACTGCGCCAGTCGCCATCGCAACGCGTCCGTCAAGATCTCGTAGCGAATTATCGAGTACCTCGAGCGCCACTCGTTTTGAACCATCGTTGGAGACCTCAAGGACCAGGCCGGTGACGAGGGCGGTGATTCGAGCTGTCTCGGTTGCTGCAGTTGAACGGCTAAGACCGGTCTCTTGCAAACGTGAGCGCATCCCAACTTCCCATGAGAAGCGCGACCAGCCGGGATGTAACTCAAGAACCTGAGCGGGAAGGCTCATCGCCTCAATACCGATCCGTGCAAGCGCAAGACGCTCCTGCGACGACGTGACCCACTTCCACCAGGCACGAATGAGTTCTCCTTGCGTCATTCCTGGATTACGCCGAAGGTGTCGTTCCTGCTCAGCCAATTGAAGCGCGAGTGCTCTGTTGAGGGCAGCGCGCATGAGATCGGTTCGGGTTCCGAAGTGATGTACGAGCACATTCGGGTGCATGCCAAGGTCTTTTGCGATCCCTCTCAGAGAGGTAACCCGAACACCATGCTCTCCGAGATGGTGAACGACGGTGTCAAGAAGTGCGAGCCGACGGTCGAGATTTGTAGGTCGTGACACAAGAGCATCGTAGATCGATGAGTCTTCTGCGGGCCGTTCGTAGACTTGCGGATGTGAGCCAAGTCGTCGAACCGAAGTACACCGACGGTGGAGCAGTGTTGCTCGATGGTAACCAACTCCGTGACTCGACGGTGCTGAGGCTCCGTGAGCGTCTTGATCGTGCTGGCTCCCCGTCGGTCTGTCTCGCAACGGTGCTCGTTGGTGACGATGCCCCAAGTCGTGTGTACGTGAATATGAAGCATCGGAAAGCAACAGAAGCGGGCATGGTGTCCCGAGGAGTTGAGTTGTCAGCCTCTGCCACTCAGCAAGAGGTCGAACAAGCCGTTGCACAACTGGTGGCTGACCAGGAAGTGCACGGAATCCTCGTTCAACTTCCGTTGCCTGATCATCTCGATGCGGAGCCCGTTCTTGCGTTGCTCCCACCTGAAAAAGATGTTGATGGGTTGACTGATCGCTCGCTCGGCCGATTGGTTCGGGGGCTACCCGGCCATGCGCCATGTACCCCCCTTGGGGTGATGCGCCTTATCGATGCGTATGGCATTGAAACGGTTGGAAAGCGAGCAGTTGTGATTGGTAGGTCAACGCTGGTTGGCCTACCGCAGATGTTGCTTCTTGGGCGCAAAGGGTGTGATGCAACCGTGACATTGGCGCATTCTCGAACCTCAGACCTCATCGATGTATGTCAAGCGGCCGACATCATCGTGGCCGCTGCCGGACAGGCGGGAATGATTACTCGTGAGCATGTTCGACCCGGAGCAACAGTGATCGATGTGGGCGTATCACGTTCAGAATCCGGCATCGTTGGCGACGTGATATTCGACGAGGTGCAGGAAGTGGCGGGGGCAATCACACCAATGCCAGGCGGAACGGGTCCAATGACGATTGCATGTTTGCTCGAAAACACGGTGTCCGCCGCGGCGATGCTCGGCGTGACCTCGTTATCGGGTTCCTGACGACCGTGCGGGGCGTCGGTACCGAAGTCGACGTCCCATAGCGACCGCTGTTGCTGGGATCTGGAGCACCTGTGTGTCGAGTGCAACGTCCTTTTCGGGGGTTGCGCGTTCGGCACTTGGATGCTGGATGATTCGCACGAGCAAGAACAGCGAAATTGCCCCAAGGCCAATGGCCGAACTAGCCGGATAGGCGTCAACGCCATAGATCCCCATCGACACGGCCATGACGAGCGGTCCGATGAAGGCGCCCACGCCGAAGAGTACGACGAGTTGAGCGGCGGCAGCAGTAAGTAATTCTGGGCGTAGGCGATCGTTGGTGTACGCGCCAGCAATCGAATAGAGCGGATACATCGTTCCGCCGAGCAAGACCATCGCAACATATGACAGCGGCTCTCCAACTTCGCCGAGCAGTAACAGCAACGCTGCTGCGCTCGCTGCTGCGGCCGTACACACACCGACACGTCGGCGGTCATGACGGTCAGATAGTGACGCAATCGGCACTTGAAGCAGTAGTGACCCGACCGCCGGCATTGCGGTGAAGAGTCCGATCCTCGCCGTGTCTACGCCTGATCTTGCGGCGAAAATAGGAGCGAATGCGGTGATCGCTCCCATAACTGCTCCGGTCGCGAACGCGGCGATGACACCGGTTGGTGCGTTATCGAAGAGCATTTTCAGCGGAAGGCGTTCGGGCGCAGTGACCGAAGGCGGGTTTGCGACGGCCGAAAGTGAGACTGGAAGCACCGCAAGCATGATGGCGATACCAGCGATGGTGAATGCGGTAATGGCGAGTGGGTCGAGGAGAGTGAACACGACCTGGCCAATGCCGTAGGTAATGATCGTGACCATTGCGTATGTGGCGAGTACTCGGGCGCGGTTTTGATTACTTGCGAGTTGGTTGAGCCATGATTCGGCCACGACGAAGACGCCTGCGATCGCTGCACCCGATAGCAGTCGGAGTGCAACCCACATCACCGGGTGAACGATGAGGCCGCTCAACAAGGTGGTCGCACCAAGCAGCGCGCAGAGTGCGCCGTAGACACGGATGTGGCCAACGGTCCCGACAATGTTGAGTGCAACTCGAGAACCAATAACAAACCCTGCGTAATAGCTTGCACCGATGATGCCGATTGCGGCTGTGTTGAACTCCTCGAGTTCGGCGCGCACGCCGACAAGGGTTGCGTAAAGGCCGACTCCAGCGAGCAGAAATGAGAGTCCCGCAAACAGACCCCACGTTGCGACAGCGATCGACAGCTGGGGAAGTGGGGGCGGAGTTTGCTGGTTGGCTGTGCCCTCGGATGGTTGGTTGATGCGCCCTGTCACTGAGCGGAGAGACTAACGGCGAAATACGGGCTGGG
>JAPOIQ010000315.1 GCA_029978815.1 bacterium | reverse complement strand
TGTGGGTCACCAGCGGTACTCCACGGTGATCGGGGCGTCAGTGGGGTCACCGATGGCTGCAAAACGGTCGGGATGCATCACGATGTCAGCGGCATTCTCGTCGAGCGTAAACGCAGCGATGCAGGTCGTTGACCGACTGTTGTCAAGGTTGACGATGGTGACAAAGAGCCCGAGCGGTGCACCCCTAGCGAAACACAGGTCGTTGGCTTCGATTGTGTAGTCGAACGAAGCAGTTCCGCGGAATGCGCTGTTTGAATCGGGAACAGCGATGACGGCGCCACCCGTTGGGGGAGTGGTCACGGTTCGGTTGAACTGGGCAAGCCCCGGGTCACCGAGAGGGTCCTCGGTCGCTCGGGTGGTTGTGGGGGCCTCTGAAGTAATCGTTGCTTGGGGGGTATTGGTCTCGGATTCGTCGTTGCCGCTGAAAAGCAACGCGAGAGGAATTGCGATCACCGTGATTGCAGCGGCAAGGGCAATCCTTCGACCTTGGTTCCCCTGGGAGTCGATCATGTGAGGCCAAATACCTCGCGGGTATTCGAAGAGGTTGCTGACGCAACCAAAAGAATTGATTCGTTTCGCAGATCTGCAATCGCTGTGCCGACCGTTGCGACATGAGCTGGCTGGTTCGGCCGTCCTCGAAACGGAACTGGAGCGAGATAGGGGCTGTCGGTTTCTACGAGCATGCGGTCGAGTGGGCACGCGACCGCAGCAGCTTGAAGGTCGACCGCAGATGGGAATGTGACGATGCCTGAAAAGCTCACATAGGCGTCTCGTTCAAGACACCGCTCTAATTCGTCTGGTCCGCCGGTGAAACAGTGAAAGACCGTCTTTTTGGGAACACCGACTGCGTCAAGAATGTCGAAGGTGTCATCCCAGGCGTCTCTTGTGTGAATGACCAGTGGCAGGTTGCGTTGGTGAGCGATCGCGATTTGCTCTTCAAATGCTGCTCTTTGGACATCTCGTGGTGAATTGTCATAGTGGTAGTCGAGGCCGGCCTCACCGATGGCGACAACGCCGGGCTCGTCAAGCAGGTCGATGACTGAGGCAACTCCCTGGGTTGCATCGTGTGGGTGGAGCCCGACGGTAGCGACGGCGTCGTCAAACGACTGTGCGGCAGCGATGGCGGCAAGACTGCTGTCGCGATCACATCCAACGACGACAAATTTCTCGACACCTGCTTCGCGAGCTGTAGCGAGAGCGGCACTCGCCCCGCCTGGAGTGCGTTCGTCATAAATGTGGCAGTGAGAATCAATCCACCGAGGTTGCGGTCGCTCAGTCATCTCAACTCGCAATTCGGGGGAACAGCGGTGTGCCCTTCTCGACCGGTGTTCCGCCAAGGTATCCGCCCCACTCGACATCGTTTGGAATGCGCTGGTCGGTCACCGAGCCGGTGAGCCCGAGACGCTGCCAGATGAGTTCACTCGTCTGGGGCACGGCCGGGCTTGCAAGGATGGTTGTAATTCTCAGGGCTTCCAGAGCATCGCCCATCACCGCATCAACCTTTGGGCCGGGTTCAGACTTCCATGGTTCGTTGTTCTCGAGGTATGCATTGGTTGCTCTAATAAGGCTCCACGTTGCGTCGAGCGCTCTCGATGGGGCGACGACATCCCAGCCGGCGGTAGCGCCAGCGACTGCAGCTGCGGCCGCTTCTGAGAGAGGTGAGTCTGATCGTGGAGCAGGGCCGATGCCGTCGCATTTCTTACCGACCACAGTGGCAACTCGCGCTGCGAGATTGCCGAGGTTATTCGCGAGATCTGCGTTGTATCGGTTGACAAGGCCGTCGAACGAGAAATCTCCGTCAGAGCCGTACGCAGTTTCTGCGAGCACGTAGTAACGGAAGCCGTCAACTCCAACGACGTCGATGAGATCGAGTGGGTTAACCACATTCCCCGTGCTTTTCGCCATCTTTTCGCCGTCGACAAGCAGCCACCCTCCGACAGCCCAACCCTTCGGCAAATCAACTCCGGCGCTCATCAACATTGCGGGCCAGTACACGCAGTGGTGCCGGATGATGTCTTTACCGATGAGGTGATAGTCGACAGGCCATCGGTTGGTGTAGTCGACCGACGAGTCTCCGAAGCCAGTAGCCGAGAGATAGTTCGTGAGAGCGTCGAACCAGACGTACGCGACGTGACGTTCATCCCAGGGAAGTGGAATTCCCCAGTCAAGGCTGGTCCGGCTGACTGAGAAATCACGAAGCCCACTGCGGATGAGGCCGAGTGCTTCATTGCCGCGGAACTCCGGAACGATGGCGCCAGGGTGATCGCCGTACCACTGAAGGAGTTTGTCTTGGAATCGACTGAGGCGGAAGAAGTAGGTCTCCTCTTCAAAGTGGTCGACGGGTCGCTTATGAATTGGCGTATGAATTA
>JAPOIQ010000079.1 GCA_029978815.1 bacterium | reverse complement strand
TTCGTCGTCTCGGCCATCTTCTGCGGCGCGGGTTGCCGTCTGAAGCGAATGCTCGAGTCGTGTCACCGGGAATCCGCCATCGTCACGTTCGAGAATCTTGAGTTGCTCAATAATGTTGGCAGCCGCCATCGCCTGGGTAACAGGGAAGTCATTTTGGATGATCTTCCAGTCAGCCTCGGTTGATTCCTCAAAACTGCGGAAAGAAGCTTTTGCGTTCATATCTGTACCGTAGTCATTTCTCTGGGGTATGACGGACTCAGCGGGGCTCCGTGGTGCAAACTTTGGGGAATGTCGTCGCTATCTGACTTCGCACGGGCGAATACTTCGCTTGATCGTGACAAGATTGCCCACCTCAATCGACTTGTCTCCGAATGGGGAATGCTCGCTGACTTTTGTTTCTCGGACCTGTTGCTTTATCTGAGGAGTAACGAAGGAATATGGATGACGGTTGGACAGGTGCGTCCTGCGACCGGGCAAACGATTTTCACGACCGACTTTGTTGGAGTTCCTGCAAATGAATCAGAGAACGTCGTGCTGTCAGAGTGCTTCGAATCTGGAGAGGTAATCGACGGAGAAGTGCTCGTAGAGGGCCTTGATGACGAGTCTCGAATGATGGCAATTCCGGTACGACATGAAGGCGAAATCATTGCCGTGATGACCAAGGAATGGATCGAGCAAACCGGTCGTCGCCCTGGAGAACTTGAGCGTGTGTACACGCAAATCTCCGAGCATTTCGTCCGGATGGTGTCGTCGGGTGAGTTTCCGACGAGTTCTCGAGTGGGTGATTCATCATCCGCACCGCGTGTCGGTGACGGGGTGATGTATCTCGACCAAGAGGGGTGCATTGGATTTGCCTCGCCAAATGCGACCTCTGCCCTGCACCGGGTTGGAATTCAGTCAACTCCGGTCGGTGTGCGTCTTGCTGAACTTGGCTTTCATGATGGGCCGGTTCGGCAAGCCTTTGAGCGTGGTGTCCCGGTCATTGAAGAATTTGAACAAGGAGCTGAGGCCACGCTGCTCTGTCGTTGCGTTCCCTTCGTTGAAGATGGAAAGGTTCTCGGCGGTGTGCTTCTCGTACGAGATGTCACTGAACTGCGCCGCCGTGATCGTTTAATTCTCTCGAAGGATGCGACGATTCGAGAGATTCACCACAGGGTGAAGAACAATCTGCAGACCATCTCTTCGCTCCTTCGGTTGCAGGCTCGTCGACTTACCCACCCTGAGGCGGTTGCCGCTGTTGGTGAGTCGGTTCGACGTATTCGTACCATTGCGCTGGTGCACGAGGCTCTCTCTCGTGAACCGGGTGACGACGTCACATTTCTCGAGATCGTTCGTCCACTCGTTCGACTGGCTGAAGAGGGCTTGCAGTCCTCTGATCGGCCCGTGAGGTTCTCGGTGACCGGCGACGGGGGAAGAATCCCGGCTCGGATTGCAACTCCACTGTCGGTGGTGTTGACCGAACTGTTGCAGAACGCGGTCGAACACGGGTTTGGGTATGGCGATTCAGAGGGTGACGTTGTGGTCACCCTCGCCCACGAAGATGACCTGCAGATTCGCGTCACCGACAATGGTCGAGGTGTGATGAGCGGTTTTGACCTTGACCAAGCGACCGGACTTGGGCTGTCGATCGTGCGGACGCTCGTCACCACCGAGCTTGCGGGAACGATCTCAATTGACCCTGCAACAAGTGAAGATTTGGCCCTTGTTGGACTGTCGTCTGTTGGAGGAACTCGAGGCACGGTTGTGTCGCTTTGTGTTCCGGTGTCAGACGACGCTGATGACTAGCTCTCATCTGGCAGAATCTCACCCGTGCAGAATTGGATTGTTGCTGGTCTCATCGTTGTTGGGACGTGGCTTGTTACTCGTATCAACGGACTGTTGCTGAAGTGGTTCGTTCGCCATCTTGCAAATCGAGCCTTGAGCGCAGGTGGAGGTCCATGGCGGGTTCGTTCAGGCCGGATGCAGGAAGATTCGACCACGATCAGAGAGCAGCGGCGACGGCAGCGCGTCGATGCTGCGTCGAAGATGGTGAATCATCTGGTATCGCTCGTGATGTGGGTCATTTCGCTCATAGTGGTGTTCCACGTCATCGATGTCGACGCAGCGTTTTACCTGTCGAGCGCAGGATTTCTCGGTGCAGCGGTCGCAATTGGTGGACAACATAAGGTGAACGATTACCTCACCGGGCTGCTCGTTCACTTAGAAGACCGGTACGGGGTAGGTGACACCATCGAATGGGAGTCGCCGGTAGGAAACAATCTCTCAGGACTCGTTGAGTACGTCGGAATTTTTACGACAAGAGTTCGAGAGGGCAATGGTTCGATGCACGTTCCCAACTCACAACTCAACATGCTTCGGAACACCTCGCAAGAACCTGTGGTAACGACGCTTCGCATCCGGGTCAGCGACAGACCATCTGTCGGTCAGGTCGAATCGACCCTGCGCGAACTTGCTGGTTCACCTGGGCTCACCGAGGTGCTGTTCGTTGACGACATCGCTTCATATCAGGAAGCGACGGGAGAGATTTCGATCGATGTTGCAACCTCACGACCCCTTGAGGCGAAGGAGCGGGATCGCCTCGTGCGACGCGCAGAGCAGGCGTTAAAGAACGATTGATGTCGCGATCGGGGAGCGTCAGATTGAGAGTCGGGCGGCACGGGCCTCTGCCGCGCGGACCCGTCGAATTGCACGACGCTCTTCTTCTGAATGTCCACCCCAGACGCCTGAGTCTTGGTTGGTTTCGAGGGCGAAATCTAAACATTCCGAGATGACCTTGCACTCGGTGCAGAGGCGTTTTGCTTCCTCAATTGCAACGATGGCATGACAGGTTGTTCCGATGGGGAAGAACAGTTCAGGGTCGGTGTTCCGGCACAGGGCGTCATCACTCCACTCGTCTTCTGCCGTGCAGGGCATTTCGAGATGTCCGGTCGTCGTCACATTCACTCCTCGTGGGTGGCGGGTCGGTGTAATTCCTCTGTCCGCAAGCCCATTTTTCGCTCATTCTGCTTGCGGGGTCGGAGAGAACGTAGATGCTGTGTGGGCCGCCTGGCAATAGTCCCACCTCAGATATTGCGTCGCGAGTTGCTATACCCTATCTCTCAAAGTGATAGCGACCTGCGGCTAGTGCAATACGAACCGATCACTAGTGGGAGAAGGTGAGGTCATTACTCTGAAGTCGTGACAGCGATATTCGCTCATCGAGGGGCTCGACGCGCTGCCCCAGAGAACACCGAAACAGCATTTCAACTTGCGGTGGAAATGGGTGCAGACGGGATCGAGCTCGACGTACGGCTTACCGCCGACGGTGTGGCCATCATTCATCACGATCCATCGCTTGCGGATGGCCGAAACCTTCACAATCTCTCGTTGCGGGACCTCCCCGAACGCATCCCGTCACTCCAGACCGCACTCGATGCGTGCGGATCAGTGATCGTCAATATCGAATTGAAGAACTCCCTGACCGAGCCTTGCTACGACCCCAACTTCGAAGTGGTTCATCGTGTGATCGATGAATTAGACCTTCGAAGCGACGATGTCGCTCGATGGTTGGTCTCAAGTTTTGACCTTGCGACACTTGACGAGTTCCATCGGCTGCGTCCAGAAATTCCGACGGCGTTTCTCACTTCTGGCGATCCAGAATTCGGGCTCAGTAGGGCAATCAATGGCGGTCATTCGGCTTGGCACCCTTGGTGGCAGGACGTCAGTATCGAACTTGTTGTAGAGGCACAGGATCATGGGCTTGCGGTAAATGCGTGGACCTGCAACGAACCTGAGGACATCGAACGCCTCATTGGCTGGGGGATTGACGGCATCATCACAGATGTGCCCGATATCGGTCTATTGATCAGAGATCAGCTTCGCTGAGGTTTCCCGGCCATACGAGGCGCACAGCATCGGGAACATAATCGATTTCGATTGATGGGGTTTCGCCGAGGTAGTCACCGTCGACTTGAATTGGAACCTGATGTTCTGCATTAGTACCTGACACCTGAAGTTTGTTGGCGGTGGCCCACTCGACGACGCCATCAATGTTGCCGGCCGGTCGATGACGCAGCGCATTCAAAAAAGCAGACCCCAGCACGCCCAGTCGCAGCGAGGTGAACGTGACTGCAGTGAGGCCGCGTTGAAGGCGTGCCGTCGGCGCCAAGTCGAGTGCACGATTGCCGAGGTAGGTGTATGGGCCGGTGTTGAGCACGACCGTAAATAGCCCAGAGAGTTCAGCGTCAGAATTGAGGTCTTGAACGGTGAACTGCGGCTGCGAACGGTCGTAACCGCGGGCCCATGTCGTTGCGCTGCTCCACATAAACAACGGATGGCCAAGCCACCTCTTCAGTGACGCATGACGCTCGACTGCAGCCACCACCGCTGCATCAAAACCAATCCCAACGTGAAAGCAGAAGTACCTTCCATTCACCCTCCCGAGCCCTATTGGAGAGATGTGATCGTCATTAAGGCCGGCGAGAAGGCTATTCGTCGCTGCGATCGGATCGTTCGCCATCCCGATTGTTCGTGCGAACACATTGGTTGATCCACCTGGAAGCACTCCGAGCGCAGTGCCAGTTCCGGCGAGTCCTGTCGCCACCTCGTTTAAGGTTCCATCTCCACCAAATGCCACCACCCCATCAAGCCCGCGACGTGCTGCGTCTTGGGCAAAACGTATTGCGTGTCCTCGGCGATTCGTCTCAACAATTTCAACATCGTGGTTCCGTGAAAGGAGCCGATGCACGACGACGGTATTGCGCGCGTTTACCGATGACGCGAAGGAGTTGACAACGAGCAGAAGGCGCACGGGTCATGAAGGTATCAGGGAGTTCTGAGGTGGGGTTGGGGGTTGGGCCACAGGTGGGTAAGAATGTCCTCTATGAAGGTGATCGTATGCGTCAAGCAGATACCGGATCCGGCCCTCCCCGGAGAGCTCGATTCCTCGACAAACACGCTCAAGCGTGACGGAAAGCTCATTCTCGATGAGTCCGACAGCTACGGCGTAGAGATGGCCTTGCAGCTCGTCGATGCAGCGGGTGGAGGCGAGGTCGCTCTTGTCTCGATGGCTCCAAACGACGAAATGTCGGGGATGCGCACAGCGCTCGCAATGGGCGCCGCCCAAGGGTTACTTGTGTCTGACCCCGCCCTCGCCGGATCAGATGCGCTTACCACCGCGAAGATTCTTGCTGCGGCTGTGCAGCGTCTTGGTGGCGCTGACCTCGTGCTCGCTGGAACAGAGTCATCTGATGGTTACACCGGCACTGTTCCCGAGCAGATGGCAGAAGTTCTCGGCCTCCCGTCGGTGACGTTCGCAAAGAAGGTCACCGTCGACGGCTCGACCTTGAAAGTTGACCGCCAGACCGAAGAGGGCTACGACGAAGTCACCTGCCCGTTGCCTGCTCTCGTCAGCGTGACCGCAGGCGTTGTTGAGCCTCGCTATCCAAGCTTCAAGGGCATCATGGCTGCGAAGTCAAAGCCAGTCGAGACCGTCACAGCTGCTGACCTTGGTGTGACCCCAGTCGGTTGGGAAGGTTCAGGCCAGGCAGTTGCATCGGTCGAGCAAGCTCCCGCTCGCGAAGCAGGAACCATCATCGAAGACGACGGCGAGTCATTCGGCAAGATCGTCGAGTACCTCGAGACCATCAAGGTCATCTGAGAAACGCACGAGAACGGAAGACAGGAAACTGAACATGGGCATCAGCAACATCTGGGTTTTTTCTCAGGAATCAAACGGAACAGCAACCTCAGGAACACTCGAGTTGCTCACAAAGGCACGTTCACTCGGCGGAACCGTGACGGCATTTGTCGGCGGCGATGCGTCGGCGATCGCGGGAATTCTTGGCGAGTACGGTGCATCAAAGGTGTACGCAACTGGTGATCTCGGAGGCTCGCTTCCAGGTGCCGCTGTGGCATCAGCAATGAAGGCAGTCATTGATGGTGGTGACTCACCTGACCTCATTTTGTTCCCACAGAACTATGAAGGTCGCGACGTGATGTCGCGCCTTTCTGTGAAGGTTGATCGCACGGTATTGACAAACAACGTTGCCGTCGCAGTCGACGGTG
>JAPOIQ010000281.1 GCA_029978815.1 bacterium | reverse complement strand
GTTGCCGTTGTAGGTACCAAGATGCAAAACCGACCCATCAGTGATGTAGTTCATGTATTCGGCTTTTCCGCCAAACGCTCCAACAGGAAATCCGCCACCAATCGACTTTGCCAACGTAATGAGGTCGGGGCGCACGCCAAGTTGATTCGTTGCTCCTCCGTACCCCGCCGTGATGCCGGTTTTCACCTCATCGAAAATCAGCAGAGTTCCGTACCGCTGTGTGATTTCTCGCACCGATTCGAGATAGCCCTCATCGGGAAGGCAAATTCCGATATTTTCCATCACCGGCTCGACGATAAAACATGCAACATCACCTGGGGCAAGAGCCCGCTCGAGTGCGGCCGGGTCGTTGTACGGAATGACCTTCACGTCATTGATCACCCCGTGCGGTATTCCGCCTGATTGGGGTACAGAATTTGGTGAATCAGCAGGACCAGCGTCTTCAAGTGACGGCTTGTTCGAGATCATCACTTCGTCGTGATGGCCGTGGTATCCGCCTTCGACTTTCACAATTTTGTCGCGGCCAGTGACCCCTCGAGCGAGACGGATTGCGTCCATCGTGGCTTCGGTACCTGAGTTTGTTGGACGCCACATCGGGAAGCCATAACGTTCAGCGAGTAATTCTCCGACCTCGCCATTCAGTTCACATGGAGTGACGTAGAGGGTGCCCGAATCAAGTTGCTCTTCAACAGCACGTCGCACGTGCGGGTTCATATGTCCTGCGAAGAGCGCGCCGAAGCCCATGTCGTAATCGACGTATTCGTTGCCGTCAACATCACTCATTCGGCTGCCAGCCGCATGGGAGACGACAATCGGATGTGGGTCGTATGCCTGAAAGCTCGACGGAACCCCTGCCGGCATCACCTTGCGTGTGCGATCTGTCGCTTTCTGAGAGCCGAGTGTGCGCTCAGAGTAAAGCGTCATTTCGCGAACGGTGATTTCCCTCGCTCGGCTAGCCAACTCTGCGTGGTCTGACGGTGACATGTTCAGTTTCTCCTCATGAGCGGGTCATCGCCTCGCAATTGACGAAGACCCGATCAAGAGAAGGTAGCAGAGGTGATCACAACCCTGCGCAGGTCAACTAACTGCGAGGCACCTTCGACCACGGGAGGTCTTTGTCGACCCGAGGTTCACCTGGGAGCCCAAGCACTTGCTCACCGATGATGTTCTTCAAAATCTCTGAGGTGCCACCCTCGATCGAATTTGCCCGAACTCGTAAGAACGCGTACTGCGCGCTCTTATTCGCTCCAGTCGCATCAAGTTCTGTCGGGCGACGGAAGGTGTAGTCGTAATCGATGAGTCCGGCAGGACCCATGAGATCGATACAAAAGTCGTACAGCTCTTTATTGAGGTTTGCGAATTCGAGTTTCGATACTGAGCCTTCTGGGCCGGGGTTACCGACCTTGGCAGCCTCTGCTGCACGAACGTTTGTCAAGCGACCGACCTCGGCGCGGACCCACAGTTGCATGAGCCGATCACGTCGCACATCAGTCTTTTCTGATGCATCAAGCGTGTTCCAGATTTTGACCGCGTCATTCGCGGCCGCGCCCTTTTGAGGCTTGCCACCACCAGCCGAGCCACCACCAATTGCGGTGCGCTCGTTCATCAATGTCGTAAGAGCGGCACGCCAACCTTCGCCTTCAGCGCCAATGCGTTGGTCATCTGGAATTCGGGCATCGGTGAAGTACACCTCGTTGAACTCCGCCTCGCCGGTGATCTGACGCAGCGGACGAACTTCAACACCTTCTGAGTGCATATCGATCGCGAAATATGTCATTCCCTTGTGCTTCGGTGCTTCGGGATCTGTTCGAGTCACAAGCATTCCCCAGTCAGCGAGGTGCGCCAGTGTGTTCCACACCTTCTGGCCATTCACAATCCACTCTTCGCCGTCACGAACTGCCCGAGAGGCGAGACCCGCAAAGTCGGACCCAGCGCCAGGCTCTGAGAACAACTGACACCATTTCTCTTCGCCAGTGAACATCGGTCGAAGGAAACGATCGCGCTGAGCGTCAGAACCATGGGTCAAGATCGTTGGGCCCGCAAGCGCCATGAAGAACGAGGTCGGGTCGGCGGGTTCCGCCCCTGCTTCGCGCATGCGGCGCTCGACGACTCGGTTGAGGTCGGGACGGAGGCCAAGGCCACCGTTGCCCTGAGGGAAATGAACCCAAGCGAGGCCATGGTCGAACCGTGCTCCCCTGAAGGCAACGTTGTCCATTGCCTTTGGATCATTCTCTGCGAGAAATGCGTCAATTGCTGATTCAAGAAGGGTTGCGTCGTTGTCTGAGCTCACCCGGACATTGTCGCAGAATTGCGCTGCCCGCACCACATCGATAGGTCATGGCGTCAGATGCGAGCGAGATTCCCCATCATCGGCCATTTCGGGTGTGGCGATTGACGATCTTGCTGGCAGAATGAAGAGGTACATGGTGGGCGTAGCTCAGGTGGTTAGAGCGTCAGGTTGTGGCCCTGAAGGCCGGGGGTTCAAGTCCCCTCGCTCACCCCAAATCCCGGGCAGTTGGGCATCGTCGTTTCGCTGCCTACACTGCCCGGGCTTTTACCGCCTCTAGCTCAATGGCAGAGCAGTGGACTCTTAATCCATTGGTTCTGGGTTCGAATCCCAGGGGGCGGACCACAACCGAGCCGCGCGGCCCGACTCGCTGCGG
>JAPOIQ010000070.1 GCA_029978815.1 bacterium | reverse complement strand
TTCAGCGGACACGCCTTCAGCTACGGGAACGTCAACTGACTCAACTGTGCCGACCGCCGCGTCGGCAGCAACATCAACCGCATCAATCGGCGATGATGTCGAAGCTGTGGGCTCGACCGGTGGCTCGGTGTGGTTGGGCGGAGTCATCTCAACCTACGGAATCATGATCTTATTTGGGGCGGTCGCGCTGATTTCTTTTGGCTGGCCAGAGGGGCCGTTATACGAGATCACTCAGCGATTCACGTTTAGAGTCTGGATGGTCGCGGTCGCCGGTACATACCTTCACACCGCCGCATTGACCTCGTCTCTGACCGGAAAGTCATTTACGGGTTCGTTGAACCCATTTAGTTTCGCCCAAACGTTCACGGAGGGGTGGAGCGGTGCCGCCGCCATCGTGCGTCTTGCTGCCGTATTTGCCTCGGTGTGGGTGGCCTACCGACCAGAGACTGTCCTCGATGACGTTTCAAGGCCACTCGCAATATCGGCACCCACTCTCGCGGTGGTCACGCTCGCATTCAGTCGAGTAGGCGGCGACCTTGCGCTCATCGGTCTGATTGTCATGGTGTTGCACGTCGTCGCCGTGGCTATCTGGCTCGGAGGGGTTGTTGTTGTCGGCCGAGCTGTTCTTGCTGGGCCTGGTGACCAAGACCTTGTGCACGCTGTTCGCTCCTATTCACGTGTGTCAGGTCCAACAATTTTGGTCGTGATTATCACAGGCATTGCCGAGACCATGCGGCTCGATGGCGACGCGTTGTTTACGAGTTCGCATGGGCGTGTGCTCATCCTCAAACTCATGGCGGTCGGTGTCATGCTGTTCGTTGCTGCCAAGGCAAGAGGATTGGTTCGTCACCGTCTCAGTCGTGTCGACCATCTCACTCGCCGGAGCGCAATGCGTCTTCGTCGAGTGTTCGCGACCGAAGCCACCGTTGGCGTCATCGTGCTGATGTTCAGTGGCTGGCTTCTCGCCATTAATCCACCAAAAATCTCTCTCATTCCAGACCGTGAATATGCCTTGGTCATGCCTCTTGCCGATGAGGCTGCAGGGTTTAGCGCTGAAGTTTCACTAGACCCAGGCGCTCTTGGCCTCAACGCGTTGGAAGTAGAAGTCCTTTCGACTCCAGCATCCATCGTGAGTCTCCGTTTGGAATTTGACCCAGAGATCGGCAGCTATGGACGTGGAACTATCCAAGACATTCCGCTCACAGGAACGGGAATTGCACGCCTTGGCGGATCAGATGGTCTCCCATTTGACGTCACAGGTAACTGGACGGTGACTCTGACAGCCGTCTTCGAATCTGGTCTCTCGAGTGTTGTGTCGAGCCCTCTTGCCATCGTTGGTGAAGACGGAACGGTGCCAACGACAACAACAACTCTTGGGTTCACGACAACGATTGTCCCTTCAGAAACAAGTGTTGCGGAGACGACAACGACAGATGTCACGCAGGCGACCACAGCATCTGTGGTCACTGTCGATTAGCGTTCTCGCTGTGTCAACGATGAAAGAACGCCTCGACGACCTTTTGAATCGTAAGGAGGCTGCACGTCATGCAGGATCCGAGCGATCTATTGAGCGTCAGCATGCAAAGGGCAAGATGCTCGCCCGTGAACGGATTGACTACCTCCTTGACCCGGGCAGCTTTCATGAGCTCGACATGCTTGCTCGGCATCGTGCGCACGAGTCAGGCCTCGAAGAACAGCCCTACACCGATGGAGTGATCACTGGCTGGGGCACGGTGGACGGCCGCAAGGTGTTTGTCTTCAGTCAAGACTTCACCGTGTTTGGAGGTGCTCTCGGCGAGGTGTTTGCAGAGAAGATCCACAAAGTGATGGATCTTGCGCTGTCGACAGGTGCTCCGATGATTGGTCTGAACGATGGTGCGGGTGCGCGAATCCAAGAGGGAGTCGTCAGTCTGGCGTCATACGGTGGAATTTTCCGCCGAAATGTCATGTCGTCAGGTGTTGTCCCGCAGATCTCCGTCATTCTCGGCCCATGTGCTGGAGGAGCCGTGTATTCGCCGGCGATGACCGACTTTATTTTCATGGTCCGTGAGTCATCGCACATGTTCATCACAGGCCCCGATGTCGTGAAAACGGTGACTGGTGAAGACGTGACCCTGGAGGCGCTCGGTGGGGCTATGGCACATGCATCGAAGTCAGGTGTCGCAACATTCGTGGCTGATGACGAGAAGTCATGTCTTGATGAAGTTCGGTACTTGCTGTCGCTTCTGCCTCAGAACAATCTCGAGAATCCGCCGGCGATCGAATCAACAGACGACCCCGATCGGCTCTGCCCTGAGCTCGACACAATTCTCCCTGACAGTCCGAGCATGCCGTACGACATGTCTCAGGTCATCGCATCGGTCGTCGACGACGGAGAATTTATGGAGTACTTCCCGCACTGGGCGAAGTCGATGATTTGCGGATTTGCCCGCGTCGATGGCAAGACCGTTGGCATCGTCGGTAACCAGCCAATGGTGTTTGCCGGGGTGCTCGACATTGAGTCATCGGAAAAAGCGGCTCGATTTGTCAGAACCTGTGATGCATTCAACATTCCGCTTCTTGTGTTCGTTGATGTGCCGGGCTTTCTCCCAGGGGTTGACCAGGAACACGAGGGCATCATCCGTCATGGCGCAAAATTGCTCTACGCGTTCTGTGAAGCGACAGTGCCAAGAATCCAAATCATCACTCGTAAGGCCTATGGCGGCGCGTATGTCGTGATGAACTCGAAGTCGGTTGGGGCAGACCTTGCGTTTGCTTGGCCCTCAGCAGAGTTGGCCGTGATGGGTCCACAGGGCGCCGTTGAAATCATCTACCGCCGTGAACTCCAGCAGGCACAGGATCCGGTTGCGCGACGTGCCGAACTCGTTGAGCAGTACACCGAGCGGTATGCGAATCCTTATGCGGCTGCGGAGCGTGGATTCGTTGATGATGTCATCGCCCCATCTGAGACCCGGCAAAAAGTGGTTGCAGCCCTTCGAGTGCTCGAATCAAAACGGGAAGATCTGCCCCAACGCAAGCATGGAAATGTGCCGTTGTGAGCGACCCGAAGATGCATTCAATCAGCCCGGCGCCGACCGACGAAGAGGCAGCAGCGATTGTTGCAGCGGTTGAAGCGCTCTGGCCTCGGCCACTTGCCGCAAGTCAGACCCCTGACCGGGTCACGGCTTGGCGATTTGGCAGTCGTCCGTGGCTTCGGAGCCCGCTGTCATCACGACAGCACATCAGCCGCCCCTGGTACTGATGGCTGACGCTGATCTCAGTCCCACGTTTACCGTCGGTGAACTCACCCTCGCGATTAACTCTCAGCTGAAGAGTGGTTTTGGTGGCGGGGTTTGGGTCACCGGAGAGATCAGCGGCTATCGAGACCAGGGCCAGCACACCTACTTCTCGCTGGTTGAAGACATTGATGGAAAGAAAGCGACACTGAACGTTGCGCTGTTCGCCAACGCGAAGAGGAACCTTCGGCCAATGTTGGCGTCAAATCGGCTCGAATTACAAGACGGCACCAAAGTGCGGGTCTTTGGGACGCTTGATGTGTACGCACCAACAGGGCGGCTCAGCCTCAAGATCTCAGATCTTGACCCGAGGTTCACACTCGGTGACATCACTGCGTCTCGAGATCGTGTGCGTGCGACCTTGACCGTCGAGGGTTTGTTGCGTAAAAACGCCGAACAGCTGGTGCCGCTAGTGCCATTGCGAGTGGCGGTCGTGACGAGTGTTGGCTCTGCCGCTTGGCACGACTTCACCGATGAACTTGGCTCGAGTGGTTTCGATTTTCATCTGCTTGCATTTGATGCCCGCGTGCAAGGTGACCAGGCCGAAGACATGGTGATCGCCGGAATTTCCGCAGCGGTGCAGCATGGGGCCGATGTGGTGGCAGTCATCCGGGGTGGAGGTGCGCGGAACGATCTTGCCGCCTTCGACACAGAGGGAGTTGCGCGTGCAATCGCAACTTGCCCGTTGCCGGTTGTCACCGGACTAGGTCATGAGATCGACACGACGATCGCCGATGAGGTAGCTCACACGGCCCTAAAGACGCCAACTGCATGCGCAGGGTGGTTAATCGATCGTGTGCAGCGCTTTGTCGACGAAACGGAGTCGCGGTGGGGCGCAATCGTTGAACGCGCAATGTTTGAACTCGCAGCACAGGTTGATCGGCTTGAATCACGAGCAAGCAGAGTGGTAACTCGAACGAACTCTGCAGTGGAGCGGAGCTCTGAACGCCTGCGGTCACGGAAAGATCGACTCGTGCGGACAACGTTGACGATTGAACGGATAGAAGCGTCGATGATCGAGAGGGAGCGTCGCCTGGCTCTACTCGACCCTGCCCGTTTGCTTGAACGTGGTTGGACGATGACCACCACCGCTGATGGGAAGGTCATCACGTCGGCAAAACATCTCTCCGTTGGTGATGAACTGGTCACCCGACTGGTCGACGGCACAGTGAGAAGTACTGTGAATGCAACAACTCCGGAGGAGAAGTGACATGGCAGATGAAGTGAGATACGCAGATGCGCTCAGCGAACTCGACGAGATTTTGAACGAGTTGGAGGCGGTAGATGTTGACGTTGATCGTCTCGCTGACCGTGTAAGTCGAGCAGGCGAACTGATTTCGATCTGTCGAGAGCGAATTGGCGCGGCCCGGGTTCGCGTCGACGAAATCGTTGCAGGTTTACCTGCAGTCGATACCGAGTGATGGTGTCAACTCCGGATCACCTCGCTGTCATTGGCGCTCGAGTCGACGATCGCTTACGTCGAGAAATCACTGCCGAGATCCAGCGCTGGGCTGATCTCGATGATCTTTTAGTTGACCCCATCTCTGAGATTGAGCGGCTCGTCTCCTCAGGCGGCAAGCGTCTACGGCCAGCATTCTGTTACTGGGGCTTTGTTGCAGCAGGCGGTGACATTTCAGTCGCAGATGACACAGATGCAATTGTGACGGCGGCCGGAGCAGCAATCGAACTCACTCATGCCTCGGCCTTATTTCACGATGACGTGCTCGACGACGCTGACGCTCGTCGCGGTGCAGAAACGACCCACCGTCGGTTCGAGCGGTCGCATTCAGAGCAAAGATGGGACGGGGAGTCGCGTCGCTTTGGAGAAGGAATCGCAATTCTCGTGGGGGACATTGCGGCAGTGCTTGCCGACCGCCTCCTGATCGATGCTCAACGGCCTGCAATTGAATTGTGGAATGAACTTCGCATCGAACTCAACATCGGTCAGTTACTCGATATCACCGGGTCGGTTAGGGGTGATCGCAGGATCGAACTCGCGGACAGAATCTGCCGTTACAAGAGCGGCAAATACACGGTTGAACGGCCGCTCCATCTTGGCGCCGCACTTGCCGGCGGCGAAGACATCCACCAAGTAATCGAATCTCTGAGCGCATATGGCTTACCGCTTGGTGATGCATTTCAGATGAGAGACGATGTGATGGGTGCATTCGGCGATTCTTCTGTGACTGGAAAACCGGTTGGTGGCGATCTTCGCGAGGGTAAACCCACTCCGCTGCTTGCCCGGGCGGTTGCGTTAGCAAGTACGAGTCAACGCGAGATTCTCGCCATGGTTGGTTCACCTGAGATCACCGATGAACAGGTCGCTCGCATTCAACAGACCTTGATTGATGTTGGTGCCCTCACTGAACTTGAACGCCTCATTGCAACAAATGTTGCGTTGGCGATTGAGGCTGTCGACACATCACTTATTGCCGCCGAGGCAAAAGAACCGTTGGTCGAACTCGCAGAGTTCATCACCGACCGGGCACTGTAATGAACTATCGATAGAGATTAAGTGCGTCGCCAATCGGTAGCGAAGCAACACCGGGTGCTGCTGCGACTGCCTCTAACCATGCGGGCTGGTATTTCGCAGCCACATTGATTGGCTCGGACAGCCCTGAGCGAGCAGTGCTGAATTGCACGAAGTCAAGGGCATAGTCAGCAGCTCTCACATCTCGACTGAGTTCGTGAAGGGCGTAGGGGTCAGGGGTTTCACCCTGATTCATCAGTCGAGCGACGAGAGGAACGGATGATTCGTAGGTTCCTCCGGTGAGCCCCGGGCCGTCGGTGATGATTGCTCCGTGTACGGCGTCAGCTCTTGCGCCGGCCGCGAGTAGTGCGATGTAGCCACCGAGACCGCGGCCGATCAACGTGACCGTTCCCAAATGGTTGATCGCAGCGTCGACGTCGCCGAGCAATATTTCGGCTGAGTACCCGCCACCTACAGGAATAGTTGATTTGCCATGTCCGGTGAAGTCGAGCCCCCAGATACTTCCCGACCAACTTTCAACATCAGTTGGGACCGTGTCAGGAGTCCTTTCACCGAGGCCGTGAAGGAGAAGCAGTGGATGACAATCATCTGTCGCCGGTCGGAGTTCATGAAGTGCAAGTTCGATCCGGTTGTGACGAAGTGTGAT
>JAPOIQ010000411.1 GCA_029978815.1 bacterium | reverse complement strand
CGTCTCGTTCCTGCTGCTCCTCGTCGAGTTCCGCTCGGTGCTCGTGCCGTTGAAGGCCGTGTTGATGAACGTGCTGTCGATTGCATCGGCGTACGGAGTAGCAGTAGCAATCTTTCAGTGGGGTTGGTTCTCATCGGTGTTCGGGGTTGAGCCTGCACCGATTGAGCCGTTCGTCCCACTCATGTTGTTTGCCATTGTCTTCGGGCTCTCGATGGATTACGAGGTGTTCTTGTTGTCAAGAGTCAAAGAGGAATATGACCGTACGGGAGACCCGACAAACTCTGTTGCCGATGGGCTAGCGGCAACTGCTCGCGTGATTTCAGCGGCAGCTGCGATCATGGTCGTGGTCTTTGGTGCGTTCCTCCTTGAGGACGATCGCATCGTGAAACTGTTCGGTGTTGGCCTCGCTGTCGCGGTTTTGCTTGACGCAACACTTGTCCGCATGCTGCTGGTGCCGGCGACGATGGCACTTCTTGGTCGTGGGAACTGGTGGATACCTCAGTGGCTTGATCGTGTGCTTCCAAAACTCAACGTTGAGGGAGAATCTCACTCGTGGTTGCATACCTCGACGAGTGATCAAGCCGATGAATCAGCTGACTCAGACACTGATCTGGAGCCACTCAGCGTCTGAGGTCTTCGGCTGATTGGCGAACCTGCCAATCACGATCATTGAGTGCGGTGTCGAGTGCTGCATCAATTTCAGAACCTGAAAATGGTGCGAGTGCGAGAACAGCACGCCGTCGCACCGCAGGTTTATCCGTGCAGGCGGTGAGTATTGCGGGCACACCGCGTTCATCTCCGATTGCACCTAGTGCAGCAGCTCCGGCCTCGCGAACGAGGGCGTCGTCGTGCTCAGTGGTGAGCGAGATGATGGTGTGAAGGATGTTGTCGTCAACGTCGACTCGTTCTCCGTAGGACCAGACCGCCATTTCGACGACGACGGACTCACTATCGGCGAGAAGTGGCGTGAGATCGACCGTCGGGTAGCCAGCACCTAGCTCGGCAACCCTTCGACGAACGAGAAGATCTTCGTCACCAACCGCGTTCGCAAGATCGTCTGGCGTGAGCGCGCCCATGCGGTGCAGTGCTCCCAATGCGAGTTCTCGAACGATTGAGTCATCGTGTTCTAAAAGTGGGCGAACGCCGGGCTCGTCGCCTCGATGTCCAAGTACCACTACCGTTCGCCGGAGTGTGAGAAGTTCGTCAGACGTCATGTCATCCGAGCAAATCTGTGAGTCGTACGACGCTTGCAACTGCGGCGAATGAAATCAAGATGGCAAGTACGGCGCCAACGACAACTGCGATCGCTCCAGCCAGGCCGAGAGAAATCAATCGGTGAACGATGCCTGGCCGGCGATACATCGTGAGTGGTTGTTGCTCGACGGGAACTCCGCTTGGCGAGCGATTGAGGCGTGGTGTGATGACTCGACGTGGCGAATTCGTCGAGGCTCTGGCAGTCTTTCTCCAGCCGGCGAATAGCAACGCGAGCAATGCGAACACGGAGATAAAGACAGCACGGCTCGTGAGTAGGTCGACAGTAAACGAAGAAT
>JAPOIQ010000334.1 GCA_029978815.1 bacterium | reverse complement strand
TGAGCCACTGCATGTCTGCAAGGTCGGTGTTGAATGCTGCGGCTAATTGAACGAACTCGTTGCTCATTGAGGTGTTCGACATGAGACGGTTGTCGGTGTTGACGGTGACTCTGAATCGAAGATCCCGAAGGAGGCCGATCGGATGCGAAGCGATGTCTGCACATACGCCGGTGTTGACATTGGACGTCGGACACAACTCAAGAGGAACTCTTCGGTCTCGAACAAACTGGGCTAGACGGCCGAGCTCCCAACCGTTGTCGGTCTGGGCGATGTCGTCGACGATGCGCACTCCGTGACCGAGGCGTGCCGCTCCGCAATATTGGAGCGCTTCCCAAATGCTCGGAATTCCAAACGCTTCACCCGCATGAATTGTTGAGTGAAAATTCTCCCGCATCACGTATTGAAACGCGTCAAGGTGCCGCGATGGAGGGTGACCGGCTTCAGCTCCAGCAATATCGAAGCCAACGACGCCGGCGTCACGCCATTTGACCGCAAGGTGAGCGATATCGAGGCTGTGTGCGGCTGTCCGCATCGCACACAAGATCACCTTGATGACGATCCCGGTCTCGCGTTGGGCTCGCTCGAAACCATCGATCGTGGCGGCAACAACTTCGTCGAGGGTGAGTCCGGCCTCGACATTCAGCTCAGGGGCATAACGCACCTCTGCGTAGACGACTCCATCAATGGCGAGGTCGATGCCGCATTCATAGGCGACCCGTTCGAGAGCGTCTCTATGCTGCATGACGCCGACGGTGTGAGCGAACGTTTCGAGGTAGAGCACTAAGTCATTTCGCTTTGCTCCTCGATTGAACCATGTCGCCAAGTCGGATGGGTCGTGTGTGGGAAGGCCTTGATACCCGAATTCTTCAGCGAGTTCGATCACTGTTTGCGTTCGTAATCCACCATCGAGGTGGTCGTGGAGGAGGACTTTCGGCGCGGTGATCGCAAGTTCTGGTGTGACGTTGCTCACCGGCGATCACTTCGGTCGAGTCTGCGTAGCGGCATGTCGTCGGGGCGCTGCAGCCAGTTCCAGCCGGGGTAGTCAGTGGATTCAGAAATGCAGTGGAGGGTGTAGGCGTGACGGCTCACGGGTGAGCGATTGACGTCGCTCCAGTGAGGAAGCTTTCCGTTGAGGATCACCATTGTTCCTGCCGGAACCTCAAGCGGAACAAGGTCTTTCGCCGGGTCGGGGAGGGGGGTGGTGTCGAGATCCTCAAAGGTGGTGCCGTCGTCGTCTGTTCCGAGGCGCCGGAAGACTTTGCGCAACGGAGCGTGATGGCCGCCTGGTGCTGCCCACAGGCATCCGTTCTCGAGCGTTGCATCTTCGATTGCGAACCAAAATCCTGTGACTGAAAGCGGGTCGGTGTAGAGGAATGTGCCATCTTGGTGGCAGTTGACTTCTCCGCCGATTCCTGGTTGCTTGAAGATGTACATGCTCTGGAGAGCCAACGCATCGGCCATCCCGATATCGGTTGCTACTTGAGCAAGATCTGAGGTGTATGTCGCGTTTTCAAAGACATCATCGAGATCATGTTGAGCGTGTCCGATCTTGTTGATGCTGAGCTCTTTCGACTGGCGAAGCTCACCATGCTCGTCGAATGCTTCTTCTTCAAAGAAGCACCAGATCTTTCCACCTGACGATAAAAATTCGCTGTTTGAAACTCGTTCTTGTTCTTCGGTGGTGAACACGGTGTTTTCACCCGATGGCTCCCACGCGTTGACGAGGTCAACCGCACGTTGACGAACGGCGGCGCGTGTCTCAGCACCCATGAAGTCAGGTATCGCAAGGAAACCATCCTGCGAGAATGCAGCAATTTGTGCGTCAGATAGCAGAGCAGACATACCCTGAGCGTACGCCGATCAGAGATACATCGTGAGGTCAGCCGGACTTCAGCGCCGCGTACGCGGGTGCCACGACCTCGGCAATAATTCGTTGGCGCTCGGATAGTGGAGCGAAACCTGACGAAATTGCATTAGTCACAAGGCACTCAATGTCTTCCCACGACAATCCGTGGGCCTCGTTGAGAGCGATGAGTTCGCTTGATGGGCTGACATTGCTCATGAGGCGGTTGTCGGTGTTGACGCCAACGTTGAACCCAGCCCGCATGAACGGGATGACCGGGTGGTCTCTTACCGAAGCGACGGCCCCAATTTGGGTGTTGCAGGTCGGTGCCATTTCAAGGTGAATCTGATGGTCTCGGATAAAGGT
>JAPOIQ010000388.1 GCA_029978815.1 bacterium | reverse complement strand
GTACGCAGAGCGATGCGGGCCGCTTTCTCAGTCGGCAGCGCAAGGGCTTCATCCATTGAGTTGGTGTGGAAGCTCTGCGTTCCGCCGAGCACACCGGCGAGCGCTTCGATCGCGGTTCGTGCGATGTTGACCTCAGGCTGCTGGGCGGTGAGAGAGACGCCTGCAGTTTGGGTGTGGAATCGACACTGCATCGAGCGAGGATCAGTCGCCCCATAACGCTCCTTCATCCAGCGGGCCCAGATGCGGCGAGCTGCCCGATATTTCGCGATTTCTTCGAAGAAGTCGATGTGAGCGTTAAAGAAGAAGCTCAAACGGGGAGCGAATGCATCGACGTCGAGTCCGGCGGCGAGCGCCAGCTCAACATACGCAAAACCATTCGCAAGGGTGAACGCGAGTTCTTCAACCGCAGTCGAACCGGCTTCACGAATGTGGTAACCCGAAATGGAAACGGAGTGCCAACGGGGCATTTCTGATGCGGTGAAATCAATCGTGTCTCGGACGAGGCGCATCGACTGGCGCGGAGGGAAGACGAATTCTTTTTGCGCTTGATACTCCTTCAAAATGTCGTTCTGAAGGGTTCCGCCGAGTCGGGCACGCGGCACACCTGCCTTTTCGGCTTGAGCAATAAACATCGAAAAGATGACCGCAGCAGGCGAGTTGATCGTCATCGAGGTCGTGACTTCGCCAAGATCGATACCTGCGTAAAGATCTTCCATGTCAGAAAGGGTGTCGACAGCGACACCGCAGCGACCCACCTCTCCAAGCGACATCGGGTCATCAGAGTCGAGACCGAGAAGGGTCGGCATGTCAAACGCTGTTGACAGGCCGGTACCGCCGGCTTTGATGATTTCTTTGAAGCGCCAGTTGGTGTCTTCGGCCGTGCCAAACCCGGCGAACATCCTCATCGTCCATAGACGTGACCGGTACATCGACGCGTATGGGCCCCGGGTGTACGGGTACTGACCTGGGAAGTCACCGTCTTCAGGCCCGTATACCGGGTCAAGTGGGATCCCTGAGAGGGTCGTGTATTCGGCATCTCGGGTGGGGGAGGCGTTGAAAGCAGCTTCCCACTGCGAGCGAGGTGAATTGGTGTCTGCTGACATCTTCGCAAGGATACTTTGACGTCCAAATAATCGTCTAGCCCGAGTTACCCTGCTCATGTGAGCGTTCGGCCAGGCAAGAGCGACCCCATTGAGGTAGCGGTTGACAATTGGGAGAAACAGGGCTGGATTGAGGCAGCTGCCCCGATGGGAGTGGTGACCTCCGTCATGAGAGTGCAACAGATACTTGCCGCCGATATCGATCGCGTACTCAAGCCGTTCGAGTTGAGCTTTGCCCGGTACGAGTTTCTTCGTCTGCTTGCATTCAGCCGTCGTGGAACGCTTCCGATGGGTGTTGTTGGCGAACGGCTGCAGGTTCATCCGGCGAGTGTCACGAATGCCGCTGATCGTTTAGAGCGAGACGGATTAGTGAGTCGCTCGAGAGACGATGCGGATCGGCGAAAAGTGATTGTAGGAATCACAAACCGCGGACGTGAGCGAGTCGATGCAGCGACTCACGTTCTCAACGACTACTTCATTGCGATTCCGTTATCGGGCGAGGAGCAGCGCAGTTTGTTC
>JAPOIQ010000031.1 GCA_029978815.1 bacterium | reverse complement strand
TTCTTGATCAGCACGCCGAGGCCAAGGCCAAACCACGACACGATGACAGCGAGTGCAACAAGCGCAATCCAGATGCCCACCGTGTGACCAAGCCAGCCATTCACGATGATTGGGGCGCCCCGGCGATCGAGCAGCAGCGCGCCAACACCGAAGGTTGACCAGAACAGAACCGTCATCACAATGAGCGTGACGACAGTGCCAACAATTGCCTTGCTCAAGATGATTTTCCAGCGAGCAGGAACTGCCGCATACGTCACCCGAATGGTGCCGTGCGTGAATTCACTCGTCAGATTGATGACCCACAGAGAGGTCAACAGCAACAACGAAACGACTCCCGTTCCAGTCGCCATGGAGCCAAGTTCTCTATATGACATGAACTCGGGATTTGGGTTGAACACGCCCACAAGGGTCGAAATGACAACTGGGAACACGATCGCAATGATGAGCAGAACCCAATGTGATCGCACCGTTCGCGCTTTCAGCCACTCGCTTGAGATGATCGCTCTCATGACGATGGCCCCGAGCGGTACTCCTGGTCATTTCTTGTGACCGCAAGAAAGGCGTCTTCAAGGCTGTCGGTAACTGCAGCAAGTTCATACAAGACGGCACCATGGCGATGAGCGAGTTCGCCGATTTCGGTCATAGTGAGGCCAGTAACGAGCACCTGGTCGATCGACGGCGTTTCACCGAGCGATACCACCTCCGCTCCCTGCGCTCGCATGCTGTTCGCCAGGTCGTCGATTTGCGGTGATCTCACGCGAACCCGAGTCGTCGTATGTCGAGCAATGAATTCGGGCGCTGGTTCCTGAGCGATGAGGCGTCCTCGACCGATGACAACAAGATCCTCTGCCATGAGAGCGATCTCTGACAATTGATGACTGCTCACAAGAACTGCACGGCCCTGCCCTGCGAGATATCTCAACATGTCACGCATCCATCGGATGCCTTCAGGGTCAAGTCCGTTTGCGGGTTCATCGAGAATGATGACCTCTGGATCGCCCAGCATCGTTGCGGCAAGTCCAAGGCGTTGCTTCATTCCGAGTGAAAACGTCTTCACTCGGCGTTGAGCTACTTCGGTGAGGCCGACTAGTTCCAACACCTCATCGACCCGTGTTCTTTCCAAGTGGTTTGACATCGCCAACCATTCGAGGTGGTGTCGAGCAGACCGACCGGGGTGGATGTACGACGCATCGAGGAGCACACCGATCGATCTCAGCGGATCTGCGAACTCTCGGTAACGACGACCTGCAAATCTGACGAGCCCAGTTTGCGGGCGATCAAGATCTACCATGCATCGCATCGTCGTCGACTTGCCCGATCCATTCGGACCAAGAAATCCTGTTACCCGACCAGCCTGAACTTCAAAACTGAGATCATCGATCGCAACAGTCGCCCCAAATCGCTTGGTAAGCCCTTCGACACTGATCATCGTCTGCGAACGTACTTGCTGCTACGGCTTCAGCGCGGTTATCGCCGCCCGATGCGCCGCTGCGGCGAGGCCTGCCATCACCGCATCATCGTGTCCGAGACCAACAAAAAGTGCTTCATAGGCACCGGGCGCCATCGCAACACCCTCAGCCAACATCGCATGGAAAAAACGTGCGTAGGCATCTTCGTCAGTTGTCTTCGCGTCTTCGAAGTTACGAACCGGCCCGCCAGGGCCCATGAATGCGCCGACGAGCGTGCCGACGCGCGGAAAATGAGCAGCAAGCCCTGCAGAACGACAGGCATCATCAAGCAAGGCTGAAAGAGCCGCTGCACGACGCTCTATCTCGGTGTACATCTCCACCTCGAGAATGTCGAGGGCTGCAAGCCCAGCTGCAGTGGCAATCGGGTTGCCGGCGAGAGTGCCGGCATGAAACACCGGTCCGAGCGGTGACAACGTCTCCATGATCGCCTGATGACCACCGACAGCTCCAATGGGGAGTCCGCCACCAATCACTTTTCCAAAGGTTGTGAGATCAGGCCTTACCCCGTAGCGCTCCTGCGCTCCACCGGGGCCGAGCCGGAAACCCGAAATGACTTCATCAAAGATGAGTACTGCGCCGACGCGATCGCATTCAGCTCGAAGCCCTTCGAGGAACCCGGGGACTGGTTCGACGACGCCCATGTTCGCTGCGACTGGCTCAACGATGACCGCAGCGACCGCATCATCAAGTTGGGGCACCACGTTGTATGGCACCACCATCGTCTCTCCCACGGCACCCGCTGGCACGCCAGCAGTGCCTGGAAGACCAAGAGTCGCAACACCGCTACCACCGGCCGCAAGCAGCGCGTCGGTTGCTCCGTGGAAATTGCCATGAAAGATCACGACCCGATCACGACCGGTGTATCCACGCGCAAGACGAACCGCCGTCGATGTCGCCTCGGTTCCAGAATTCATGAACCGAACGCGTTCACAGCTCGGGACTCGCTCGCGAATTGCTTCAGCAAGTTTCATCTCTCGCGGAGTTGGGGCTCCGAAGGATGTCCCGTCAGCGGCGGCAGCGCTTACCGCTGCGGTGACAGCCGGGTGAGCATGGCCGAGGATAACTGCGCCATAACTCTGCACGAGGTCGATATAGCGACGGCCTTCAACATCGGTGACGTGGGCGCCATGGGCTGCCGCGACCACATAGGGGCGGCCACCGACCGAACGAAATGCTCGAATCGATGAGTTGACCCCACCTGGGATCGCCCTGGTTGAGCGTTCGAAGATTTCATCATTCGACGACAGGCCTGCTCCGACACACAGAGTTGCCGTGCATTTTGCAGCCTCGCAGCGTTGCGGATCACAAAGATTGATCACGAAATGCCTCGGGCGCCCTCAGCGAACCACCGAGTCAGATAAGTCAAAATGATGCCTGCGCCTGCTCGCTTAATCGCCGTGAGTTGCTCAAGAGCAACGACATCGCCATCAATCCATCCGTTTGCTGCGGCGGCCATGATCATGGCGTACTCGCCACTCACGTGATATGCCGCTACCGGAAGGTTGGTTGCCGCCCGAACTTCGGCGATCACATCGAGATATGTCACAGCCGGTTTCACCATGATGATGTCCGCTCCCTGAGCGACATCACCGGCGACTTCAACAAGCGCTTCGCGGCCATTACGCCAGTCCTGCTGGTAGCCCTTGCGGTCGCCTCCGCCTGCGATGGTCACATCGACTGCCTCGCGGAACGGGCCGTACAGGCCGCTCGCATATTTGCTTGCGTACGCCATGATCGGAATATTGCTGTGACCGGCTTCATCGAGCGCAGTGCGAATCGCTGAAACCTGGCCGTCCATCATTCCGCTCGGGGCGACCATGTGTGCACCAGCATTTGCTTGAGCAACCGCAGCGGCCGCGTACAACTCGAGGGTTGCGTCATTGTCGACATTCCCGTGCTCATCGACAATTCCGCAGTGACCGTGATCCGTGTATTCGTCAACACAGAGATCGGCGATCAACACCATGTCGTCGCCAACGTCAGCGCGCAACTGCTCAAGCGCCATCTGCGCAATGCCGTTGACTGCACACGACGCAGAACCGGTTGCGTCTTTGTGTTCGGGGATGCCAAACACCATGACCGACCGAACTCCTAATTCTGCGAGTTCGTTGACCTCACGACGCAGCGAATCAACGGTGTGTTGAACAACACCAGGCAATGATGTGATCGGAATTGGGGCAGCTACGGCTTCGCGAACGAAGAGAGGCGCAACAAGATCCTGAACGTCCACTCGTGTTTCAGCGACGAGATCACGCATCGCAGGTGTCGAACGGAGACGCCTCGGACGGTGTGCCGGGAACGGTGCGGGATCAAAAGCCACGCCAGCATGGTACGAGTACCTGCCGCCGACGGCACATTTGTGAGGAGGAAGTCGTCAGTTGAAGTACTCGACCGTCGCTCGCACAAGGCCATCGACCGATGATGGATTGGCAGTGCCAGCAACATGTAAGCCCCGAGACAATGCCGTTTTTGCCGTTGGGGTACCGATCGCGATGACCGGTGGAGACACATAGTCACCTGTCGTGCACAGAGCCGCCCACGCCTCCGCAGCAGAGCTCGCCGCAAGAACAACGACTTCAGCAGATACCGCTTCACTCACAGTTGTCGTGGATAGCCCTCGTCGCTCAGTGCGGTAGGTCACAACATCGGTCACACTCCATCCGAGTTGCTCGATACCGACGCGAACGTCGTGAGAGGCCTGCTCGCCTCTCACGATGACGACTGAGCCGCCGTTTACAGGGGCTGCGGGAAAACTCCGAACAAGATCTTCTCCTGACGCCTGCTCTGGAACGAGGTCGACTTCTCGCTTCGCTATCTCACTCAAGGTTGATGCCGTCGCTGATCCAACTGCGCACAACTTTGCCGAGCGATCGACCCACGGTTGGCTCCGCCTAGCCCCATTGGCAGAGGTGACGACAAGCCAGTCGAAAGATGATCCGACAGTTACCGTCACAGGAAGATCGATGATCTCGGTGAGCGGAAGGTGAATCACAGTTGCTCCATATCGCTCGAGCATCTCCTCCAGTTCGCCTCGCTCTGGCCGAGTTGTCACGACACGACGACCGAGAAGTGACTCAGGTCTCACGTCTCGCATCTCACACTCCGGCGACAGACCGCGCGGTCACTGCGAGCGTTCGTGCTGCCTCAACGTCGCGTTCGAGATCACCCACTAATTCGATGGTCGACCGGAAGTTCATCTCGGCTCCACCGAGAAAGGCTGTGAGGCTCTTATTGACAACATGGGCACCGACTGGGGCAGAGCAACCCGCGCCAAGTTCGCCGAGGTAGGCGCGTTCGACCGTGACGGAAGTGCACGTCACGTCATCGTTAATGCTCTTCAATGCCTCAACTGTCCTTGCGTCATCGCCTCGACATTCGAGAGCGACAGCACCTTGACCGACAGCTGGGACGAATACATTCGGGTCGAGTTCTTCGGCGATCTGAGCAGTGAGATCCAGAACCTCAAGTGCGGCTATCGCCATCACGATCGCACCACCGTCAGGAATTTTCTGCAGGCGAGTTTCGATATTCCCCCGCAACTCAATGAAGTTGAGATCGGGACGGATTTCCGTCAGTTGTGCTCGCCGGCGAACTGATCCGGTTGCAATCGTCGCTCCGATGGCAAGATCGTTCAGTTTGCGTCCAATGAGAGCATCGGATGCAGAACGGCGCGCCATAAATGCACCGATTAAAAGTTCGGCGGGTCGGTCAGTTGGAAGATCCGTTGCAGAATGCACTGCCGCATCTGCACGACCATCAAGAACGGCCTCTTGAACCTCTTTGGTAAAGACACCCTGGCCGCCAATGTGATGTAACGGAATATTCGCTGACTGTGTTCGATCGCCGTGGGTGTCAACGATGATGAGTTCACTGTCGAATCCACGGTGAGCGAGAGACGAGCGAACACCTTCTGCTTGAGTGACGGCCTGTCGACTTCCACGTGTTGCGAGTCGAATGACACCGCTCATTTCATTGGTGTCCTAGTCGTCGCCAGTATTTGGATCGTCGAGATTGAAAAGGTCAACCACCGCCGACGCGAGGCGCTCACCTCGAGGCGAACCGGCCTCTAAACGCAACCGAACCGACGGCTCATGAAGCAACTTCGCAAGCAGTTGAGTGGTGACAACATCGAGAGCCTTGCGTGCATCTTCGTCAAGACGTGATGCCACACGGTCGAGTTCATCTCGCCGAATTTCGTCAAAGCGTTCACGGAGGGCAGATATCAGCGGTGCCGCCTGCACTGCCGATGACGCAACGAAATAGCGGTCGAGTTCGTCATCGACGATTGAACGGACTGCATCCACCGATGCAGAGCGTGCTTCAAGGCCACGATCGGCCCAGCGCTGCACGTCTTCGAGGTTGAGCACGGTGATATCGGCGATTGCGCACACATCGCGATGAACGTCTCGCGGCACAGCGATATCGATGATGACCGTTGAGCGCTCATTATCTATTGCTGACTGGAACATGTCTGAAGTGATGATCGGCTCTGGTGCGCCCGTGCACGTGATGATGAGATCCGACTCTCTGAGCGCAGCATCGAGCGATGACAGCGGTTGCACCTTGCCATTCACCCGATCAGCGATTTGACGGCTTTTCTCTTCGGTGCGGTTAAGAACCGCCATGTGCGCAACGCCATGGGAATGCAGCGCGACGGCGATGCCCTCGCCCATCACACCAGCCCCAACAACCGCAACACTGATGTCATCAAGCGAACCAAAATGATCAAGCGCCATCTCGACCGCAGCATGGCTAATCGATGCCGTGCCTCGAGCGATATCAGTTTCAGTTCTTGCGCGCTTACCGGTTTCAAGTGAGTGACGGAACAACAGGTTGAGTCCGGCGCGTGCTGCACCCTCGGCACGAGCAATTTCCCACGCATCACGAACTTGGCCAAGAACTTCGCCCTCGCCAAGCACCATCGAATCAAGTCCAGCCGCAACAGAGAACAAATGTCGCACCGCAGCGTCATCATGTTCGGCATACATGTGCGAGCTGAGAGTGTCTAGGTCGACACCAGCAGCTGTTGCGAGAACATTCTGAATGTCGTCAAAGCCTCGGTGAAACAGCTCAGCGATTGCATACACCTCGGTGCGGTTGCAGGTACTGAGCACCACTGCTTCCCGAACACTGTCAAGTGCAACTAGGCCAGAGACAGCTTTCGCTACGCCTTGAGCGTCGAGGGCAACTCGTTCGAGAAGGTCGAGCGGAGCGGTGCGGTGGTTCACACCTACAACGAGGACAGACATGTGGTCTGAACCCTACGCCGTGGCGTTCCCGACGCCTTCACCCGCTACTGCACGAAGTTGCGCAGCAGCGGTGAGACGACGTTGCTCGTGGTACGAGAGGATTTGCAATTCAACCGAGAGGTCGACCCGACGAACGCTGATACCAAGCGGAACATTGACGACAACTGGGGCGAAGTTCAAGATGCTTGTGACGCCGCTCTTGACGAGACGGTCGGCTGCGTCTTGGGCTGATTCGGCCGGGGTTGCGATTACTCCGATTGAAACGGAGCGTTGCGCAACGACTTGCGGCAACTCGTCTAGGTGACGGACGCGGACTCCGCCGACGGTGACGTCAACTTTTTGGTCATCGATATCAAAAATGCCTTCGATGGAATATCCACGCTCAGAAAACCCTCCGTACCCGGTGAGAGCTTGGCCGAGATGGCCGGCGCCGAGAATGACGATGCTCCACTCATGGTCGAGGCCAAGCTCGCGCCGGATTTGGTATACGAGATATTCGAGGTCGTATCCGACTCCTCGGGTGCCGTAGCTACCCATGTAGGAAAGGTCTTTTCGCACCTTCGCTGCATTCACCGCTGCAAGGGTTGCAAGTTCGTCTGAGGAGATGTTTGCGACGCCGCGTTCAAGTTGCTCAGTCAGCAATTGCAGGTAGATCGGCAATCTGGCGACGGTCGCGTCAGGAATGCGTCGGCGTGATCGATGGGGGGACATCGCTGACCATGATAGATCGCTTGTGCGTAACTTCACAAAGTCGCGCTGAAGAGTTTTTCAACTTCATTTGGCATGCGAGTGGCGAAGAGCGTCGTCAGAGACGCAGCAGCGAAACCGAGCCGGCAACCAAGATGGCCAGCAACAGCAAACCGAGAGCGAGGGTGGTGGCGGGACGCATGTCGCTGACCCTACCGACCAAAGGAGACCGGTGTCGTCACGAGTTCGACTTCGCCTTGAGCAATCACGACCTGATCGCCAACATCAAGGACGAGTTCGCCTGCTGCTGATCTTCGGTCAAGGCAAATCGCGTACATGCCGAGCGAGTCAACGATGAGGCCGATACCTCCACCGATTGCACCGAAGCTGGTTGCCAGCTGAGCAGACCGCACCACCGTCACGCCAGGTTCTGCTGGGTCGGGCAGCGTGAGCGAAATCACCGGACCCCAGCCAACTGGAATGTCCTCTGGCCCAACGTTGAGCTGGCAGTTCCCAAAATGATCGACCCACAAAACCTCGGCGATCACTGTGTCGTTTTCTTCCCGTGGAAGCGGTATCGCCGATGGCATCAATAGCGAGGGATCAAGCTCTGGGCCAAGTTCTTCGATCGGAACACCATTACAGAGTTGTGCGGCGGCGGGCGCGAACACATCTCGCCCATCAAAGGTTCCACCAGCTCCGCTCAGAATGATCTCCTGATTCGTGATCTGGAAGGCACGTTCTGCACCGCCCGCTATCGCGACGGCTGGAGCGATGAGGCCATTATCAGGAGCCACGAAGATGCCAGCCCCACCAGCAACCTCAACGGCGATTGCTTTGCGATCAGTGCCAACCCCTGGGTCAACGACGGCAAGGATGACACCCTCCGGCAGGTACGCCACTGAGCGAGCGAGTGCGAGCGCTCCAGCTCGGACGTCGAACGCCGGGATCGAATGCGTGAGGTTGACAACACTTACGTGAGGAGCAAGATCTCTGATCACCGCCGAGCACACACCTGCGAACTCGTCGGCAAGTCCGTAGTCAGAAAGAAACGAGATGGTCTCGAAGCGCCTACTCACACCTCTGACGCTAACGCCAGGTCAACAGCGGTGGTCGCATGAAGTCGTGTCGTGGCGAAAATACCATCTCGAAACATCAAGCGATGATGCCTCGTTCTACATCTGCGATAAGCCATCCGCCGTCTCGACACCATGCAAGCGAACGCCGATATTCGTCATGTCACGCACAAGCTCGTCGACATCACCGCGCGCCTGAGTGCGACCATGCTGACAAGAGTGTCAAACAGCCCTGCTACTTGACGAGGCCTGAAAAACGACTGGGGCTAGTCCCACCCCCCCGATGGCACTAGCCCCGTCGGCGCTTCCGGTTATCACCGGTGCGGCTCAACACAGTCCATGTTAGACAGAAAATGGCGGTGTGAAAAGTGCCACACTGGGGAAATATTTCACAAGCGCGCAGATCTCAGTTTGCTCCGAGCTCTTCGCTCCTTGTTTTCGCCGCAAGTACGGCATCTCGAACAAGAGCTGAGAAGCCGCTCTCACTCAATACAGCAAGACCAGCGGCGGTTGTTCCGCCGGGAGATGTGACAGCT
>JAPOIQ010000367.1 GCA_029978815.1 bacterium | reverse complement strand
TGCAGATGCCGGCGATCGCAAGAAACGAGATGAGCATTCGGAAATCATCGGCGAGCCAAGCGATGCAGAGGTCAACGCCAGCCCCTCCAATGAGCGCCAAGGTGAGCTGGCGACGTGGGCCGATCACTTGAGCGAGGCGCCCGAGCAGAATTGACCCGGTGGTTGCTGCGAGGAAATAGGTGCTCATCGCCCAGCCGTAACGACCCTCTGTGATGGCAAACTCGCCACGGATCTGAACTGAGAGCCCGCCCACAAGAAACCCGGGAAGTGCGACCGACACGGCGGCAGCGATGGCCACCCCGATGACAGTCTTCGGTGAACGGGAGTGGGTTGCAGGGTTCATTCAGTGGGAGGAGCGTGGGGGCGGCTGGCGCGCGTGGAATGGATCAGTGCCCGGTGAGTTCTGCAACAACGGGTGCGAATGCTTTAGCCTCATCTGGGCCGACGATCACATAGCTGAATCCCCAACGTTCACGACGAGCGAGAAGGTCGTCGATGAGTTTTGATGGCGGCCCAACGAGAGCGAATGGTGACTCAGAAATCATTGATGTTGGCGAGCCAGTGAACGCAGAAATTCCCTCGAGAGCAGTATCGACGTCATCGGTGACCGACACGAGGAATGCGCGAATGTTCATTTCGATGTCGTTGAGCCTGTCGCCAGCCTCGACACGAACAATCTCTACTTTTTCATCAGTTGCTTCAGCGGTCATTGAATCGAAGGTTGAGTGATCGACCGCCCCAGAGGTGAGCGTCGCGTTGATGCCCACAATGTCCGCGCGCTGCGCTGCAATCTTCAGCATGCGTGGCCCTCCGCCTCCGATGAGCACTGGTGGGCCTGGCTGCTGAACCGGCTTCGGAAAACCGTCGTAATCAGTGATGGTGTAATGCTCGCCCTGGTACGAAAATGCGCCTTCGCCCATTGCGCCTTCGATGATGTCGAGGCCTTCAAGGAACCGATCGATGCGAACACCTGGGCGGTCGTAGGTGATTCCAGAACGCTCGTAATCGATCGCCATCCATCCGGCTCCGAGCCCGATCTCTAGCCGTCCGCCTGAGAGCACATCGATCGTTGCAAGCTCTTTGGCAAGCACGACAGGATGTTTGTAGTCGTTGTCGAACACCAACGCACCGACTCGAATATCTGTTGTCGCATCAGCAATCGCTTGCAGCGCAGGAACGGGAGCGAGCTGCTCGTCGAAATGGTCGGGCATGGTGATGGCCGAGTACCCCAACTCTTCGTAGCGACGGGCATTGGCTGCCCAAGCGGCACCGTCACTTCCATTACGAACTTGAACGCCGAATCGGAAGGGACGTTGAGGCATGGTCATGCCTGTTGTCTACCGCCTCAGGTGGCCGTTTCACGAATTCGATCTAGAGCAATCAGAGCGTGCAGGTTGAACGCCTACGTCCAATCGTTGAACGGGTTGAACGCGATCTCCCACAGGTGGCCATCAAGGTCGGCCACATACCCCGAATAGCCACCCCACGGTGTTGACTCTGGCTGCTTCACGACCGATGCACCAGCGTCAATGAACTCATGAAAGACCCGATCAACATCCTCAGGTGACGGCTCGTTGTGGGCAAGGCTGTGGCCCCGAAACGCCAAACCATCAGAGGTCGCTACTCCAGCATCGTTTGCGAGATCGTCCCAGCCGTAGAGCCCGAGCACGACACCATCAAGTTCAAAGAACGCGACCTCGTCGTGGTCGCTTGAGCATGCCCACCCAAGGCGTTCATAGAAGGCTTTTGCCGCAGCAACATTGCGCACCCCGAGCGTGACAAGAGAGATCTTCGGCTTCACCATTTGGCGATTACCGAAGCCCAAACGTGTTGCGAGTAGCCATGACGGAACACCGTAGCGACCGGTCATTA
>JAPOIQ010000266.1 GCA_029978815.1 bacterium | reverse complement strand
GGCTTCCCCATTGGCGAGGAGGTCGTCGACGAGTCTGACACCTTCAGGAAGCCCGCCGATGGGTGCTTCGATGACGAAGATGTGCTCGAGGAGTGGCAATTGATCGCGAACTTCGAGCACCCGATTTAGAAAGCCGCCGTCTTCAACAATGATGACCCGTGCCTCGGCGTGTTCTGCGAGATATTGCAGTTCTTCAGCCGATGACGAGTTATAGATCGAGACTGGTGTCGCACGAACAAACTGTGCTCCGAGATCAAGCCAATGGAAGTCGGGGCGGTTCCGCATCATCAACATGACGCGTTCACCAGGCTCAACGTCAAGAGCGTGAAGGCCGGCGGCGGTGCGAGCAGCGAGTGAACGCACGTCGGCGTAGGTGTAGTTCTGCCAGGTGGTATCCCCCGAACCTGGGGCGGAAGTCATTGACCTGAAGAGCACCTTGTCGGCGCGGTTGGCCACGTGTTCCAAGAATTTTTGAGGAACGGTCGTGTCGCGAGCAAGCTCGTGCATTTCGGCGATGGTCATTCGTTGTGTAGCCATCTGATGATTCTTGCAGTTCTCTTTGTCGGTTTCCACTGAAGCAATCTGCGAGAGCTTGTTCCTTCCGACTCTTCGCGCGCTGAAATCCTGCACCATGATGTGCCGATGACTAACGCAGTGATCGTTGATGCAATCCGAACTCCGCTTGGGCGTCGTAACGGCAAGCTGAAGGATTGGCATCCAGTTGATTTGGCCGCTGAGACATTGAAGGCTCTCCAAGAGCGCAATGACCTTGACCCGTCGTTGGTTGATGACGTCGTGATGGGTTGCGTGATGCAAGTTGGTGAGCAGGCGGCAAATGTCGCCCGCAATGCGGTGCTTGCAGCGGGGTGGCCAGAGTCGGTTCCTGGCACAACGATTGATCGTCAGTGTGGCTCAAGTCAGCAGGCAGCGCATTTCGCCGCCCAAGGTGTGATCGCTGGCGCATATGACGTTGTCGTTGCAGCTGGTGTTGAGGTGATGTCACGTGTGCCAATGGGCGCATCGATGATCGACGGTAAGTACGGCTTCCCATTTGGGCCAAAGGTAGGCGCTCGTTACGCAGACCAGGGTGGTCTGGTGCCGCAGGGCATTTCGGCAGAACTCATTGCCGACCAGTGGGGCTTGAGCCGTGAAGACCTCGACCGTTACGGCGTGCGCAGCCAGGAGTTTGCTCGTCGGGCAACTGACGAGGGTCGTTTCGAGCGCGAGATTCTTCCCGTGCTCGGCGCCGACGGCGAGATGATGTCGGTCGATGAAGGTTTGCGCGACACCACGATGGAATCACTCGGCAACCTCAAGCCATCATTCCGTGCTGAGGAAGATGGTGGCCGAGTCACTGCTGGTAACTCGAGCCAGATCACCGATGGCGCCTCGGCGCTGCTCATCATGAGTGAAGAAAAGGCCAATGCATTGGGGCTCACCCCACGTGCTCGCTTCGTGAACTTCTCACTTGCGGGCGCTGACCCTCGCCTGATGCTGACCGCACCAATCCCAGCAACAGCGAAGGTGCTCGAGCGTGCTGGCATGTCGATGGATGACATCGACCTCGTTGAGATCAACGAGGCTTTTGCGTCGGTGGTACTGGCGTGGGAGAAGGAATTCCATCCCGATATGGAGAAGGTCAACCCGAATGGTGGCGCCATCGCGTTGGGTCACCCACTCGGCTGCTCAGGTGCTCGCTTGATGACGACGTTGTTGAACGAACTTGAGCGCACCGGCGGCCGTTATGGCTTGCAGACGATGTGTGATGGTGGCGGCATGGCAAAAGCCACCATCATCGAACGACTTGGCTGATCTGAGACGTTGATCACTGCATATCGGCGGAATTGGGGATTATCCCCAGTTCCTGTGGATAACTCTGTCGTGAGGGGCCTAGCATGATCGCTGTGAGTCTCGGTTCGATTGTCTGGTACGGCTTTGGCGTGGTGCTGATGTACGTGCTGTGGCGTGCGGGCATTGCGATGTTGCGTAGTGTCACCATGCCGACCCCTGCCCCGCCCCCTCCGGGAGAGATGCGAAGGGTAAATATGCGCTTTCGCTGCGATGTGTGTGGAGTTGAATTGAAACTCACGATGGCTCCAGACGAAGATCCTCCGCCTCCGAAGCACTGCTTGGAGGACATGATTATCGTCGCTCCGACCTTTGAGTGACAGGTCTGTAAGTTTTCCCTGTCAGCTGTGGATAACTTCGCGAAACTGCTGAATGTCGGCCATTTGGGGCTGTGGGAATCGCCCAAGGAGAAGGACACCGGATGGCGCTAAGGTGCTCGCGGCTGCGACTACGTGAAGAGCGCTAACGCCATTTTGTGGCGGTGTAGAGCCCGCCAAGAATCGACCCAAGGCCGATGAGCAGTAACCAGTTGTTGCCGGCGAATGCAAGGTTGCGAAGCATGATGACGATGACGCCGAGAATGAGCAGCACGAGCATGAGCACAGGCACCCATGGTTGACCGACCTTTTCCGATTGCGGAATTGGTGGGGTGTACCTCGAGCTTGCAGTAGGGCCGCGACCTGCTGACTGATCTGCCGATGGAGATGCAGTCACACGACCGCCAGACTTTCGCTTCGGAGGAGCCACGGTTGACCAGTCTAGGCATGTTCACGAGCGTTGCCGAACAGAAATGGTGGTGTTCGTAAATGTTTCCGGCAGGCTGTGCGGGTGCCTCGTGTTCTCGTCATCGACTCGTATGACTCCTTCGTCTACAACTTGGTTCAGTACCTCGGTGAGCTCGGGGCTGATCCGATCATTCATCGCAATGATGCGATCACTGTCGATGAAGCTGTGGCAATTGGCGCCGATGGAGTGTTGCTCTCGCCTGGTCCGGGTCGACCAGAAGATGCGGGCATCATCTGTGATGCGGTTCC
>JAPOIQ010000028.1 GCA_029978815.1 bacterium | reverse complement strand
GTGTCCCGGTTACGGAGAGTCAGGGTCGCGTTCATACGTCATCGGCAACGGTCGCAGTGCTACCAGAAGCCGATGAGGTTGAAGTAGAGATCGATGAACGCGATCTCGATATTGACGTTTATCGATCGTCTGGCGCAGGTGGGCAGCACGTGAACACCACCGACTCGGCAGTACGTATTACGCACCGCCCGTCGGGGCTTGTTGTCACCATGCAGGATGAACGAAGCCAGTTGCAGAACCGGGCCCGAGCCATGCAGGTCTTGCGGGCGCGGTTGAAGGCGCTTGCCGAGTCAGAGCAGGATTCTCAGCGGTCGGCTGATCGGCGCTCACAAGTTGGTGGCGGAGGCCGAAGCGAAAAGATTCGAACCTATAACTTCAAGGAGAGCCGGGTGACGGATCATCGGATTGGTCTCACGATTCATCGCCTACCTGAGGTACTCGCTGGCGCCCTCGACCACGTGATCGAACCGTTACTGCTAGAAGAACGCGAGCGACTCCTTGCCGAGGAGACAGAAGCCGCATCGTGACCACGGTGCGCGAACTCGTTGAGTCAACCGCAGCGGTTGTTGGCGACCGCAATCACGCCCGTTGGCTTGTCGAAGTCGCAGTTTCGGCAGATCATCTCGACGAGGTGTTCGACGAGGAGGTCACCCAACGAATGGTGGCACACCTTGACATCATGATTGGGCGTTACCGCAGCGGTGAACCCCTCCAATATGTTCTGGGACGCTGGGCATTTCGACACCTTGATCTGTTTGTCGATCGACGCGTCCTCATTCCGCGTCCTGAGACTGAGGAGGTGGCAGGGGTGGCAATCGAATTCGCTCGAGCAGTCGAAGGTGACCGCACAGTGATCGATCTCGGTACAGGCTCAGGTGCGATTGGCCTCTCGCTGGCAATGGAACTTCCGCTCGATGGAACATCGGTGTGGATGACAGATGTGTCGGCGGACGCTCTCGCGGTTGCGCAGGCAAATCTTGCCGGCATCGGTCGATCTGCGCGCAACGTAACGGTCGTTGAGAGTCGATGGTTCGATGATGTTCCCGATGAACTCCGTGCCGACGTCATCGTGTCGAACCCTCCGTATATCGCGTCGAACAGCCCTCAAGTTGATCGCAGTGTTGATCAGCATGAACCGTCGATTGCGTTGTACTCCGGGCTCGATGGTCTGGATGCAATCCGTGAGATCGTCGAGAACGCCGGAAACTATCTCAAGGCAAATGGAGTGCTTGTTCTCGAAATCGGTTTTGACCAGGCAGATGCAGTTCGAGAAGTACTTGAAAAACATGGCTATGCCGATATCGAAATACGGACTGATGTATTCGGCAATGACCGTATTGCGATCGGTCGATGGCGCACCGGCGCTGGGTGACAACCTATGCGTGCGCACAGATGGCTGAGTCGGCAGGATGCCGCTAGCGTCCTACAAGCGGAAGACCGCTGAGGAGTTAACACCGTGAATGACGACCGTTTGTCTCGCTATCGATCAAGTATCGACAACATTGATGCTGCGCTCGTGTTCATGCTGGCCGAGCGTTTCAAGATCACCCAAGCCGTTGGTGAATATAAGGCAGAAGTCGGACTTCCTCCGGCCGATGAGTCCCGCGAGAAAGAGCAGATCGAACGTCTCCGTTCCCTCGCCCTCGATGCAGGTCTTGATCCCGTCTTCACTGAAAAATTCCTTCGATTCATCGTTGCTGAAGTCATTCGACACCATCAGTTGATCGCTGGCGAGAACTGATTCGCCATCGTGACTGAACGAGTTGACGTAGTTGTTATTGGTGGAGGGCCAGCCGGCTCTGCTGCAGCCATGCGTGCCGCGCGAGGCGGAGCATCGGTTGCGGTCTTCGAATCAGGCGATCGGGGCCGCGACAAAATCTGTGGTGACGGGTTAACTCCCCGGGCAGTTGCCGCCCTCAAAGAACTCGACATTCCCATTGATGCAAGCCACCGCATCGCTGGGCTGCGAATGATCGCAGGTCGTCAGACACGTGAACTGCCTTGGCCAGAAACAGGTCGGTTCCCAGGTTACGGGGCTGTCTGGCCTCGACAGCGCCTAGACGCGGCGCTCATTGAGGCAGCTGAGACGTCCGGGGCTTGTGTTTCATTCAATTCAACTGCGATGCCGATCATCGATGACGGGGTTGTGCGAGGAGTCCATGTTGAGACCTCGAGTGGCTCTCGAGAGGTTCGTGCCGAGAAAGTCATTGTTGCAACCGGAGCTCCTGGCGCAGTTGCCCGCGAGCTTGGTGCAGTCCGAGTTACAGATGAGCCGTTTGGATTGGCGATCAGAACATACGTCGAGTCCCCGCGGCACGCCGACGACATGCTGGAAGCTTGCCTGACCCTTCGTGACGAGCGTGGCACGCCGGTTCCTGGCTACGGATGGATGTTCCCGTGCGGAGATGGCACCGTCAACATTGGAGTTGGCGCGCTGTCCACGATGAAGGGGTTCAAGAACCTCAATCTCAACAAGTTGCTCGCTTCATATCGGACCTCGGTAGAAGGCCCATGGAGCCTTGGCTCAGATACTGGCCGGGCTCGCGCCTGGCGTCTTCCGATGTCGGTCGTGAAACGTTCGGGGCCCGGTTGGATGGCGATCGGTGACGCAGCTGGACTCGTAAACCCGATGAACGGCGAGGGAATCGATTACGGGTTGGAATCTGGAATGCTCGCAGCCGATGAGTTCCTCCGTAATCCTGTCGGAGCTGAGCAACGTTACGACGACGCCGTTGGCGAACGCTTCGATTCATTTCTTCGCACCGGCCGGCGATTCGCTTTTCTCATCGGGCATCCCTTCCTGCTTCGGACTGGGCTTCGCATGGCGGTTGGAACGCACTCAATTGCGAATATCACGTTGCAGGTCATGGGCAACCTCGTCGATGGTGATACACCTGGTGCGGCTGGCCGTGTGCTGTCGTTTGCCGATCGAGCGCTTGGCATTGCGGATCCTCTGCTCCGAAAGACCAGAGCAAAAGCCTGATCGATAGCGTTTCGTGACGTGACGTCAACAGTTGGATTCGGCATCGATATCGGAGGAAGCGGAATGAAGGCCGCTCCCGTTGATCTCTCAGATGCAGGGAAACTCCTTGCAGATCGATACCGAATCTCAACACCAACTCCTGCGACCCCTGACGCCGTGGCCGAAGTGGTCGTTGAACTTGTGCAGCATTTCGATTGGGCGGGACCAGTGGGAATTGCGTTGCCATCGGTCGTGCGAAGTGGAGTCGTGCACTCTGCTGCAAATATCGACGACAGTTGGATCGACGTTGATGCCAAGGCGCTGTTCTCCTCTGTGCTTGGCCACGAGGTCGTCGTTATGAATGATGCTGATGCTGCGGGTGTTGCCGAGATGTCGTTTGGGGCAGGCGTTGGACGTGATGGTGTTGTCATGGCACTGACATTTGGAACTGGAATTGGCTCAGCGCTCTTCGTTGACGGTCATCTTGTTCCGAATACCGAGTTAGGTCATCTCGAATTTCGAGGAGAGTCGTTCGAACGGTGGGCCGCGGCAAGTGCGAAGAAGCGTGAAGAACTCTCGTGGAAGAAGTGGGCGGCTCGAGTCTCGACCTATGTGCAGACGATTGATGCTCTGTTCTCGCCCGATGTGCTGATTGTTGGCGGCGGTGCGTCGAAGTCGGCGGACAAGTGGGTTCCGTTCATTGAGACTCGTCCAGAGATAGTTGTTGCCGAATTTGCCAATTCAGCCGGGATTGTCGGCGCGGCAATGGCAAGCAACGGCAGTTGACGCATTGCGGCGCCAGGCCCTAACGCAACTGGGGAAGGTCGGTGCTGAGTTCTCGGCCGCCGCGAACACCGATCACCACCATTGTGACTGCGGTCAGAGGCACGACGAAGGCGAGCATTGCCGTGCTGAACTCGTCGTGGATTGCGGCCGATGATGCGTCGAGGCCGAGCCAGACGAGGTACGCGGCGTAATAGGCAACAAAGAGGACACCTTCCCATCGCTTGATCACAAAACCGTTCACAAAGATGGGTAGGCACGCGACCGCCACGGCGAGCATGAATGGAAGGTCAAAACCGAGTGCGGTATCGCTGACAGAAATCGGGGAGATAAGGGAAGAGAACCCGAGCACCGCAAGGATGTTGAACAGGTTTGAACCGACTGCGTTGCCGACGGCAAGATCTCGTTGGCCTTTCGCAGCAGCCACAATTGACGTCGCAATCTCAGGAAGTGAGGTGCCGACGGCCACGACAGTGAGCCCGATGAGCAGTTCGCTTGCCCCGAGGCTGGTTGCGAGATCTGTTGCTGCAGTCACGAGTAACTGAGCGCCGATGATGAGCATCGTGACACCGAGGATGACAAGCGCGATACTTCGCCAAAGCGGATGAGCGCCTGTCAGATCTGCGGCGAGTCCCTCTGTGTATTCGTCTTCAATGGCGTGTTCATCGTCGTCAGACGATTTCACTGACGTAACTGTGCGGTAGAGGTAGGCCGCCAAGGCGAGTACGAAAAGTGCTCCATCAATGCGTCCAAGAGATCCGTCAAGACCAAGCACGATGACAGCGGCAGATGCTCCGATCATGATCGGGACATCGATGCGCACGATTCGGAAAGCCACGATGAGCCCGGAGCCAACAACGGCAGAAAGTCCGAGCACGAGAAGGATGTTTGCAATGTTGCTGCCGACAACGTTTCCGAGAGCAAGATCACTGGTTCCTCTGGCAGCAGCCCCCAAACTGACTGCAAGTTCAGGGGCGCTTGTCCCAAATGCGACCACAGTGAGACCGATCACAACTGGAGAGAGGCCGCTACTTGCGGCGATACGAGCGGCTCCGCGGACCATGATGTCAGCTCCTGAGATCAGCACGGTGGTGCCGATAATGAAGGCAAGAATGGTGAACAACGACATCGCTCACATCTTCGCAGAGGAAAATAACGTTGCCTCGTCGTAGTCAAGAATGTCGGAAGTTTTTGCTTCTGTCTGCGACGATGTGGTCATGGTGACGGCGCCCCAGGTCTCAGTGTTCGGTGAAGCATTGGTTGACCTCATCGTTCCTGAGGGTGGGGAAGTTCATGCGACGTTTGGAGGCGCACCATTCAATACTGCCCGCGCGCTGGCGCGACTCGGCGTGTTGACATCTTTCGTTGGATCGATCGCTGAAGACCGTTTTGGCTCGGGACTACTCGCCGAACTTGAAGCTGACGGTGTCAATATCGAATGGGTGAGGAGAACGACATCTCCGACCACACTTGCTCTTGCCGAACTCTCCTCTAGCGGAAGCGCCTCCTACCGATTTTACGTAGACGGCACCTCTGCTCAAGAGCGATTTGGTGACGTCTCGATACCGAGCGGTGGCTGGATGATGACCGGTGGTTTGGGACTTGTCCTTAACCCGGTTGCAGACCAGATTGTCGGCGTTCTTGAGCAGCGGTCGGCGACGACTCGTGCGATGGTTGACGTGAATTGTCGACCAAAGGTGATTTCTCGGACTGATGAATACCGGGCGAGGGTCGCGAAGGTGCTCTCGATGGTTGATGTCGTCAAAGTGAGCGATGAGGACCTTTCGTACCTGTACCCGAACACGCCCGCTCGCGATGCGGCACAGCAGGTACTTGAGAGCGGCCCAACACTTGTGCTTCTGACGGCAGGTGCAGATCCTGTTGAGGTACTCACTGCACAACATTCTGCTCGCATTGAGGTGTTACCAGTTGATGTCGTTGACACGGTCGGAGCTGGCGACACGTTTGGTGCTGGGTTCTTGGCCTGGTGGAGTGATTATGCGGGAACCGGCACCATCGAACCTCAGGCCCTTGCTGATCTTGATCTCGTAGCGCGTGCCTTAAAGATGGGCGTTCATGCTTCGGCGATAGCGGTCGGCCGGCGAGGAGCTGATCCTCCGTTTCGCGACGAACTCGATACCTCTCTGTGGGGCTGAGAGGGCTGATGGCTCAAGCCACGGCTAGCGTGTTCTGCATGGGTGATCAGCTCGAAATGATGATTGACGATCTGCGGTATCTCGTCGAGGCCGAGTCGCCATCGAACGATCGCCAACTGCTCGCCCAATCTGCCGAAACGGTTGCTGATCTCATGGAACGGCGCCTTGGGTCTCGTCCCAATTTGATCGAGGGTGGGTCCGGTCCACATGTTCATTGGAGCGGGGGTGGCACTCCGAAAGTTCTCATCCTCGGACATCACGACACCGTGTTTCCGGCCGGAACTCTCGCTCAGCGCCCATTCGCAGTGGCCGATGGTCGAGCAACCGGGCCGGGTGTATTCGACATGAAGGGTGGAATTGTTCAGGCGATTCACGCGGTTGCGTCGTTACAGGATGCCTCAGGTGTTGAGATTCTTCTGTCCTGCGACGAGGAGATTGGTTCACTCACATCTAGGGCGATGCTTGAAGAGCGAGCGATGGCCTGTGGAGCGGTGCTCGTGCTTGAACCAAGCGGTGATGGCGGAGCATTGAAGACGGGTCGGAAAGGAACTGGCACATTTGAGGTGGTGATCGGTGGGCGAGCAGCTCATGCCGGGCTCGAACCGCATCGCGGCGTGAATTCGCTGGTTGAAGCTGCCTATCAAGTGCTCGCAATTACCAAGTTTGCAGATGATGAGCAGGGCACCACGGTGACTCCGACAGTTGCGCATTCAGGAACTGCCGACAATGTTGTTCCCGCAGAAACACGTGTCCGAGTTGATGTGAGAGTCACGTCGGCCGAGGAAGCCCATCGCATCGAGACTGCGTTTGCAGCTCTAGAGCCGGTGCACCCGGAGGCAACCATCGTGGTCAACGGCCGAGTTGGTAGGCCACCGATGCCAGAGTCCGCTTCTGCTGAGCTCATGCCGCTGGCAGTCGCCCATGACAGTTCGATCCAAGGGGTTGCAGTAGGAGGAGGAAGCGATGGCAATTTCACCGCTGCTTGTGGTGTTCCAACACTTGACGGACTCGGTGCTGTAGGCGGAGGAGCCCACGCCGATCACGAATTCATCGAGGTTGCAACGATGCCTGCGCGTGCTGAACTCCTCGCCGCAATTATTGAAGCTCGAATGAGCTGAATTCAGAATTCAGTCGCGATTTGGGTCAAGTTCGAGTGGCCCACCCTTGCCGAGCGCTCCGACCCGCCGATAGACGTCGAGCTTGTCGCGGGAGTCGGTGATGTCGAGATTACGCATCGTGAGCTGACCGATCCGATCGAGCGGACCGAATGCAGCGTCTTCAACACGCTCCATCGAAAGACGATCCGGTTCGTATGTGAGGTCTGGGCCGGTCGTGTCGAGAATTGAGTAATCGTCACCACGACGCAGTCGCAACGTCACCGAGCCTGTGACGGCTGAGCCAACCCAATGAAGGAGCGGTTGACGAAGCATGAGGCTCTGCGGATCAAACCACCGGCCCTCATAAAGCAGTCGGCCAAGACGACGGCCCATCGTGTGATAGTTCTCAATGGTGTTCTCGTTGTGGATCGCAGACACAAGCCGCTCGTATGCGATGTGCAGCAATGCAAGCGCTGGCGCCTCGTAGATTCCCCGAGATTTTGCCTCAATGATTCGGTTTTCGATCTGGTCGCTCATTCCGAGACCATGCCGCCCACCAATTGCATTCGCTTCAAGAACTAACTCGACATGGTTGTCGAACGTCTTGCCATTGATTTCTGTCGGCCAACCCTCTTCGAAGGTGATGGTGACATCCTCAGCAGCTATGTCGACATCCGGATTCCAATGGGCCACTCCCATAATTGGAGCGACAATTTCCATTCCGGTGGCTAACTCCTCAAGGGCTTTCGCCTCGTGCGTTGCGCCCCAAATGTTGGCGTCGGTTGAGTATGCCTTCTCAACAGAATCCCGATAGGGAAGGTTCCGGGTCGTGAGAAATTCGCTCATGCCGGTTCGTCCACCAAGTTGATCGACGAACGCCGCATCAAGCCATGGCTTGTAAATCCGCAGTTTGGGATTCACCATGAGTCCGTAGCGGTAAAACCTCTCGATGTCGTTGCCCTTATAGGTAGAACCGTCACCCCAAATATCGACGTCATCGTCCTGCATGGCCCGAACGAGCAGGGTTCCCGTCACGGCACGACCGATCGGGGTCGTGTTGAAGTACGTGCGGCCTGCCGTGCGGATGTGGAATGCGCCGCATTGGAGTGCCATGAGGCCCTCGCGAACGAGTTCGTCCCGACAATCGATCAACCGGGCAGCTTCTGCCCCGTATTGGAGTGCACGATCTGGGACACTCGAAAGGTCGGGCTCGTCGTACTGGCCAAGGTCGGCGGTGTAGCAGTACGGAGTAGCTCCTCCCTCTCGCATCCATGCGACGGCCGCAGAGGTATCAAGCCCGCCTGAGAATGCAATTCCGACCCGCTCGCCGACAGGAAGCGTCATCAACACGTTCGACATGTCAAATGAACCTATCGCCGTTCTTTGTCTGGCCGTGGTGGTAATGGCGTTCCGACCCATGAGGCGAGTGAAGCACCTGCCCCCGCACAACCAAGAACGATCTCCACAATGCCCAGTCTGGTGACGTGACCAATGTCGACAACTCCGATTGCCACGATGATGGCACCTGAGGAGATTCCAATTTGCCAGGTTCGCCGAGAGCCTCCTATTGCTGCCGTGAGGGCCAAAAATGGTGCGATGAATGGCGCAATGTTGATGATGAGGTTGCGACCATTGGCGGGTGGTCCGAGCCACCATGTACTGAGACCAATCTGTCGACTCACCGCCCACACCGAAGCCATGCCGATCACCACGCCAACCCAGGTCAGGCTGACAACTGCTTTCCATCCGCCGCTGAGCGCAACGTCTTGGTCGCCGTGAACAGGTGACGTGGTCGCGACCGGCTGATCCATCTACCTCAGTGTAGGAGGTGCCGCCCGATCAGAATGGAGGAGAAATCGTCGGTAATCTGATCCTCCATGAGCAGCGTGTCTGCAACAATCGGAGCTCCTCCGATGTTGTCAATTTTCTACCCCATGTGGAATGAGGAGGAATACATCGAGCGGGCGATCGCGTACGGCCGACGGTCGTGTGAGCGAATGATCGTGTCGGGTGACATTGCTGACTACGAACTCATCATTGTGAACGATGCATCGACTGATGCAACAGCGGAAATCGCTGATCGTTTGGCCGACGATGATTCTCGTGTCCGCGTCATCCATCATCCGGTGAATCGGAAGCTTGGCGGGTCAATGCGTTCGGGTTTTGCTGCGGCGAAGGGTGACATTGTGCTGTACACCGATGCTGACCTCCCGTTTGATCTCTACGAACTTCCGCGGATTGTTCGGCTCCAGCGTGAATACGAAGCCGACATCGTGAGCGCGTACCGTTTCGATCGAACTGGGGAAGGCGCTCTCCGTGCTGTGTACACGACGGTCTACAACGCACTCATTAAGACTGCCTT
>JAPOIQ010000249.1 GCA_029978815.1 bacterium | reverse complement strand
GTGCGCCGTTCCTCGTCCATGATGCCGATTTTGACGGTATTTGGTGCCAGACCAAGCAGTTCCTCGACACGACCGAAGATGCGACAGGCGAAGTCGACTTCTGCGGGTCCATGCATTTTTGGCTTGACGATGTAGATCGATGAGGGTGGAGGACCATGAGTTGGAATTGCAGCAGCGATTGTGAAGAGCGCGTCGAGAATGCCCTCAGGAATGTCATTACCGTCGGCATCTGCGACAGCTGGTGTTGTCATGAGGTGACCGACGTTGCGCACCAGCATGAGTGACGTTCCTGCGAGGGTTGTCTGTCCAGAGGGAGTCGACAAGTTGAGGTCATCCGCCATTCGACGAGTGAAGGTTGTCCCGCCCTTGCTGACCTCTTCGGTAAGCGTTGACCGCTGCAGTCCAAGCCAGTTTCGATAGGCGAGGGCTTTGTCATCAGCATCGACGCATGCAACAGAGTCTTCGCAATCCATGATGACGGTTATTGCAGATTCAAGCAGTACGTCTGCGACGCCAGCGCTGTCGGTTGCTCCCACAGAGTGCTGACGATCGATGACGATCTGGACGTGGAGGCGGTGGTGTCGGGTGACGATCGCTGATGGGGCGTCGGGTTCTCCGATCCATCCAATAACTGGTGCGGTCGCAGCAACTTCTTGTCCGTCGCTACAGGTAACGAGCAGTGTTGTTCCTGACACGCGGTAGTTGAGCGAGCCGCTATGACTACCTGTTTCAAGTGGCACGCATTCGTCGAGTAGGCCACGTGCGTAGTCGATCACCCGAGCGCCGCGTTCCTCGTTGTAGGGGCCAGATGGTGGGAGGTCGCCGAGTACATCGGTGCCGTAAAGGGCGTCGTAGAGCGACCCCCAACGCGCATTCACTGCGTTAATTGCATAACGAGCATTCGTGACGGGGACGACGAGCTGCGGGCCGGCAATTGTCGCGATTTCTGGGTCGACGCCGTCGGTCGTGATGCTGAATGAGTCGCCTTGAGGTACGAGGTATCCGATCGATTCAAGGAACGCTCGGTATGCCTCTGGATTTCCTACGCCATGTTCTCGGTGCCAGGCGTCAATGAGGCTCTGTAGGCGTTGACGTTCATCGAGAAGGTCTCTGTTTTCCTCTGAAAACTCGCTGACGAGAGTGCTGAGTGCATTCCAGAATTGCTCGGCAGAGATATCGAGCTCAGGCAGGAGCTCCTCCTCGGTGAACGAGACGAGAGCGTTACCGATCGAGAGTCGAGCACGCGACATCGTTGTCATGAGCTTTTGCTGAACCCGTCGAGTCGTCCGCCGGCATCGCCCATGGGATACATCGTGCGATATTCAAATGAGAGGCCATCGAGCACACCGACTTGTTGCTGATTGAGGTAGAGATCTTTATACGCCGCAATTGACTCGGGACTGTTTTCTGAGATGGCGGTGGCGAGTTCGGTGACGGTGGCATCAAGGTCGCTGAGGGGAACGCAATGCGAGGCGATGCCGAATTCGTATGCCTCTCGTCCCGTGAACGTTCTCGCCGTATAGGAGAGTTCACGTGCTCGCACTGGGCCGACAGCGCGCATGAGCCTTGCGCTCATTCCCCATGTTGGCCGAAGGCCCCATTTGGCGTGGGTGTCTCCAAGTTTTGCTTCTTCAGCGACGACCATGAGGTCACAGGCGAGCGCGAGTTCGAGCGCTCCTGTGAAGCAGAAGCCGTTGACTCGGGCGATCGTCACCTTCGGCATTTGTGAAAGAGCGTCGCAGGCCCGACGAGCCGGGTTGTTAAGTGCTCCCGAGACATCGCCGTCTTCAGGTGGTTCTTCAGCGAGCGCCTTGAGGTCAACACCAGCGGAAAATGCGCGCCCTTCGCCGGTGAGCACCACAACACGAACTTCCGGGTCGGCGGCCGCCGCATCGAGCGAATCTGCGAGCTCGGCGAGCAGTGCCGGCGTGAGAGCATTTAACGCTTCTTGGCGGTCAAGGGAGATAGTTGCGATCGCGTTTGCACGCGTGACGTTGATGCCCATGACATAAGGGTGTCATGTGGGCGTCAAGCGACCGAAGTCAGGATCGGCTGAACCAGCGACGTTTTGCGGGTTTTGGCTCAAGGTGGCATTGACAACGCTCATTGGTACTGAGGTGGCCAAGCACTTGCTCGACATGCAGTCCGCAGCCGGCCCATGAGGCATTTCCACATTTCTTGCAGGTCACTTGACGACACATGGAGGAAAAACTAGCGAATGTCCGGACATTTCGCTTCGAATTTTTTAGACGATGTCCCACCAAATTGTCGCAAGTGAGCGCGGTTTGGGTTGGCGACGCTCGAGAAACTGACGAACTTCTTGGTCTCGGTCCTCGGTCAGGCATAGGCGGATCCGCATGTGCTCGACGTCGAGGTCGGTGACAGCTCGCGCTGATTCCTCAGTTTCGAATTCTTCGAGAGTTGCGGCCACCCCTGTCGATCGAACGACCTCTAGAGCATCATTCGACGTCGGAGCGGATGGCCGATCGAGATCCCAGAACTGTTTCCAAGCATCGCTGAGGTGGCTGAGTGGGTGTCGTGTTGGAAGCTCCAACACGACTCGTCGGCGTGCATGGCTGGTCAGAGCTTTAATAAACGGGACAAGGTCAGCAACGTTGTAGACGACGTGATGGCAAATTGTGACATCACAGATTGGAGTGCTGTCAGCGACAGTTGGCCAGTCGCCGAGCACGGTTTGCACCTCGAGGTCGCGCTTGCGTGCTTGGTCAGTGACGACGTCAAGCATTCCTTGTTGGTGGTCGACACCCACAATCTTGGTGGCTGGCGGGGTGAGCCCAAAAACGCCCCGCCCACCACCGCATCCAACGTCAAGAACCGATGGTGAGTCGAGCCCCTCAAGCGCTTCGAGTGCGCGAAGTCGAGATGGCGTGTCAACGAAAAGGTTGCCTTCAGGGGTGAAGCTGCTGACCGGGTGAATCCACGGTGACTGCGGAGCAGCGCCCAAGATGTGATCAGGGATTCCCCACGACGCGAGGTCGTCAGCCCATCGCTCTGCAGTAGAACTGTTCATGCTGCGACGATAGTTCTGGGTGGATCGTCGACCTGTCGTTCGCCAACCTGACGAACAGCTTCACCTACAGAGTGCTTGTTCGCATTCGTTCATGTTGC
>JAPOIQ010000417.1 GCA_029978815.1 bacterium | reverse complement strand
TTCGCTCTTCCCGGTTGGCGATCAAGAGGATCTCTCGATGGCGTACACCCCCGGTGTTGCTCGAATCTGCAACGCTATTGCTGCCGATGAAACCCTCGCCGACGAGTACACCATTCGCAAGAATACGGTCGCAATCGTTACCGACGGCACGGCCGTACTTGGCCTCGGCAACATCGGTGCAAAAGCTGCAATGCCGGTGATGGAGGGCAAGGCTCTGCTGTTCAAGGAGTTCGGCGGCGTTGATGCCTTCCCGATCTGTCTTGACGTATCGACGCCCGAAGAGATCATCGAAACCGTTGTTCGTCTGGCTCCGACCTTCGGTGGTATCAACCTTGAAGACATCGCCGCCCCTGGAGCATTCCAGGTTGAAGAGGCACTCAAGGAGGCGCTCGACATTCCTATTTTCCACGACGACCAGCACGGCACTGCGGTGGTGGTCCTTGCCGCCCTGCAGAACGCCCTGCGGATTACTGGAAAGAAATTGCAGGATCTCTCGATCGTGATTTCGGGTGTCGGAGCGGCCGGTGTCGCAATTGGCAAGATGCTGCTTGGAGCTGGGGCTACGAACATTGTCGGTGTTGACGCCGAGGGAGCAGTCTTCGACGGACGTGTGGGCCTCAACCGATGGGCTCAGTCGTTTGCCGAAAGGACAAACGCAGAGCGCAAGCAAGGTCAACTTTCTGACGTGATCCACGGAGCCGACGTATTCATCGGGGTGAGCGCCCCTGACGTCCTCACCCAAGACGACATCCGGGCGATGAACGATGACCCGATTGTGTTCGCAATGGCGAACCCTGACCCAGAAATTCGGCCCGAGTTGACCGAGGGGCTCGTCCGTGTGCTCGGCACAGGGCGCAGCGACTACCCGAATCAGATCAACAACGTGCTCGCTTTCCCGGGGATGTTCCGAGGTGCACTCGATGCTCGCGCGAAGTCGATCACCGAGAATATGAAACTTGCGGCCGCCAAAGCGATCGCCGAATCAGTAACCGATGAGGAACTCTCTGAGACGTTCATCATGCCGTCGGTCTTCGACAAGTCAGTTTCCGTGCGTGTCGCTGAGGCGGTCGCCGCAGCAGCCCGTGCAGATGGTGTCTGCCGCCCTTAACTGTCGGCACCAGTCGGTAGTGAATCATCCACAGAGATTCGATAGTCACGGGTAACTGCTTCCGTTCTCCTTGGTTGACGGAGTTGGCAAATCGCAAGTCAACAGTGGCATGCCACGGTGGAGAGGACACACCTCGCCACACAAAAACGGTTGACGAATGTTTGTTGCCTCCTCGAGGCACTGCCTGTCACGCAAGGCAAGCGGCGCCATACCGATCGTTATCCGTTGTGGATCGTTTGGTGTCTCCTGTTCGGCCATTCTCAAACCGTGACGCTCCCAAGGCGAGCGGTCTAGTCCGGCTGTCACCCGCCTCGAAATTTCAGTACCGCCTCAAGGTCACCGAGAGCCTGAGAAAAGCGGCCAAGACGTTCAGCAGGGCTGTCAGAACAGAGAATGG
>JAPOIQ010000354.1 GCA_029978815.1 bacterium | reverse complement strand
TGGATTTTCGGGATCGTTGTCGGCGCCACGCACGTAAATGCACTTTGCAGGACACACGCCGGCACAAAGTTCACATCCGATGCACTTCTCCATGCCATCGGCGTAGCGGTTGAGAACATGCCGTCCGTGTAACCGCTCAGGCTTTGGTGCCTTCTGGTCGTCATCGGCTTCCGGATTGTGATCATCACCTTTACGCCGCGCGGTACGGCCACCCGAATAATTCGTCGTAACTCGCTTGCCGCCAAAAAGACGATGTTGGCGAATCGTGACGCCAAATCCTTCGAAGTAACCCATCAGTACGCCGCCCCTTCTACTTCGCGGTTTCGGCGTGCAACATTCAATGCGGCTTGGAACAACATGTACGCCAACGCAATACCGACCAGGCAGCCACCAACGATCAGTGCGTACTCAACTCCGCTGACATCGCTGTCGCGAGCCACCTGCAAGGCGGCCAGAAGAATGAACCATCCGAGAGAAATCGGAATCAGCACCTTCCAGCCGAGATTCATGAGCTGGTCGTAACGCAAGCGTGGAAGAGTCGCACGGAACCAGACGTACATGTATAAGAACGCAAAGACCTTGAGCAACAGCCACGCTGTGCCGCCAAACGGTCCGAGAATGGCGAAAATGTCAAGTCCTCCGAGGTACAACGGCTGAGGCCCACCGAGGAACAGTGTGACCAGCAATGCGCTCATCGAAATGACATTCATGAACTCCGCAAGGAAGAACAATGCGAACCGGATCGATGAATACTCCGTGTGGAAGCCACCAACAAGTTCCTGCTCAGCCTCTACAAGGTCGAATGGCGGTCGGTTGAGCTCGGCCGTCATCGCAATAAGGAAGACGACGAACGGAACGATGCCTGTCGAGAGAAGGTGCCAGTTTGTGATCGAACTCTGCGCTGAGACGATGCCTGACGTTGAAAGTGTTCCTGCAGTCATCAAGACTGCCGCGAGGCTAAGCCCAAGCGCTGCCTCGTAGGAAATCATCTGCGCCGATGCTCGAACTGATCCGAGCAACGGGTACTTCGATCCACTCGACCAGCCGGCAAGCATTACGCCATACACGGCGATCGACGACAACGCGAGTACGAGCAAAACACCGATTGGCGGGTCGGCGAGCTGCACACGGGTGACCTGCCCAAACCACGTCACCGTTCCGTCGCGGCCGCCCGTGAAATCTCCACCGAGAGGAATCACTGCCCACACCAAGAATGCCGGAACGAACGCAAGAAATGGGGCAATCCGGAAGACAAACGGATCTGCTTTTTCTGGAATGAGGTCTTCTTTGAAGAACAGCTTCGTTCCGTCAGCGAGGGTCTGCAGTAATCCGAATGGACCGGCTTTGTTCGGACCGACACGGTTCTGCATACCCGCAACAATTTTGCGCTCGAACCAGACCATAAACATCGTGCCAACAAGGCCGATCACAAACACGACGAGCACTTTTAGGCCAACAACCGCGAGCGGTTGCCACCAGAACGATTCAGCATCGAGCACGGGGTCTGCAGATGGAATGCGATGCATCAGGTTCATGACACCCGCTCAATTCGAACTCGGCTCACCGGAGCAGAAGCAGAGATAAGACTTCGAACATCACCGAAACCCGTGTTGCGCTCAGGCTGGCCAAATGCTGCCCAGATCGTCTCACGACCGAGACGATCGTCAGGGCACACAGGAAGTTCAGCCGAACCCTGTTCAGACACAAGCCGAACCATGTCTCCCGCGGAGATACCGAGTTGCTCAAGCACCGTAGGGTTCACCGCCACTGCTCGACCGTTAGCTAGGCCAGCGAGTGACGGCGATGATGCCGTTGCAACTCCGCCGTCATACATCACTCGAGAGACCACGAGGTCGAAGTCGTAGCCACTCTTTGGGGACACATTCAATTCGTTCGAGGTTGACTCGAATGGGACCGACCAGACCGAGCCCATGCCAGCTCCGGCCGATGCCAGCCGTTCTGAAATTTCATCGACAGAGGTGGCACCAAGATCGTGCCCGAGGCGGTCAGCAAGTTCAACCGCGATCATCCAGTCAGCGCG
>JAPOIQ010000389.1 GCA_029978815.1 bacterium | reverse complement strand
GAGATCACCCGCGGTCTGGTGGCCGATGTTCTCGCAGAGATGGAGGCACACGGCCGGGTTGAGTTCGTCGAGACCTTCGCCGTGCCGCTGCCGGTGACGGTGATCGCCAAAGCCTTGAACGTTCCCGATGACCGTTTGGCTGACTTCAAGCGGTGGAGTGATGCCTCAATCGCCGGTATCGGCACAAATATCTCGATCGAGGAGCGCCTCGAGGCAGAGCGCGAGGTCATCCAGTTCCAGAAGTATTTCGCCGAGCAACTCGAGCTGCGCCGCAAGAACCCCCAAGACGACATTTTGACCAACCTGCTCAATGCGCGTATCGACGCTGACGAGGTCGATGACAACGGCCAGGCCATTGACGACCGGCCGCTCACCATGCCGGAAATGCTCAGCATCATCCAACAGTTGCTGGTGGCCGGTAACGAGACCACCACAAAAGCGCTCACGGAGATGATGCGACTCCTCGGCGAGAACCCTCATGAATGGGACCGCCTCCGCGAGGACCCAAGTCGCGCCAAGGCCGTGTTCGAAGAAACACTTCGTCTCTCCACGCCGACCCAGGGCATGTTCCGCGTCGTGAAGGCCGACACCGAGGTTGCGGGAACCTCGCTGTGCCCGGGTGACCGGGCTGTTGTTATGTACGCCGCAGCGAACCGTGATCCGAATGTGTTCGACGATCCAGAGACGTTCTCACCGGATCGCGACAACCTCACCAGCCATCTTGCATTCGGCAAAGGAGTCCATTTCTGTCTGGGGGCCGCCCTTTCTCGCCTTGAAGGAAAGGTTGCAGCCGAGGAACTAGCCCGCGGTCTCGCATCGTTCCGACTCTGCGACTCGAACGAGTTCCGCTATCTCCCCAGTTTCATGTTGCGTGGCCTGATCAGCCTTGACATCGAGGTTGAAGCCGCCAGCTAAACGATCCTCCCCTGGACGACAATGGCCCACCGGGACACACCCGGTGGGCCATTGTCGTTACAGACTCAACCGATGTCAGGCGTCAGCGCCGAGCGCCCAGCGCAGACCTCGCCTCAGCATCTCGTGATACTGGGGTTTCTCCCATGAGCACCGCTCTGTCGTCGGGTAGTACTCCGCCAACGGCGCCATATCCCAGTGACTTCGGCAATGGCCGAGCGTGTTGTACAGGATCTGGCCGGAGCCAAGAGTGCGCAAGTACTGCACGAGATGACGTTCGGGTTCGTCGCGCGCCCAATCGTTCTCTGCGAAACCAGCCGCGTCGCCTTCCCAGTCGCAATGAAGTAACGGAACGAGTGCCTCGCGGTCGTGATACTCCATGAGGTACAGCTCGTCATCGGTTTCGAAGGGCTCGATACCAGCCACCAACCAGTGATCGTTATCGGTCACCTCGACCAGATACGGCTGGATTGGCGGATGGGCGATGAACTGGCTCCCAAGGGTCTCCACCCAGGTGGGAAATACCCGTGGTGACTCCACGCCGTTCGGGCGAGGAAGATCCAGCGCAGAGTTGGTGCCGTGCAGTGCAAGCCATCGCCCACCGCCGATCACCCATTCACGGATGGCGTCCTGCGCCTGTTGCGACGGCCGAACATCGCAGGTGTACGACACGAGAAACGATGACGACGTAATCGATTCGATGTCT
>JAPOIQ010000167.1 GCA_029978815.1 bacterium | reverse complement strand
GTGAATCAAATTCCGACACGCGACGTTGAGCGAACCTACTTCTCCGAAACGGTGCGCGATCTACTTCTGAACGGCTCTGATGTGCTCGGTGACACCTACGAAGAGCGCTACACGGCGCTGTATCGAGGTGGTCTCCGCATCTACACCACACTTGACCCTGAACTTCAAGCGGTAGCCGAGGCCGCGCGAAACGAACTCCCCGATACCTCCGAAGGGTTCGACGCAGCACTCACTTCCATCGAGACCGAAACAGGTGCGGTGCGCGCAATGGTTGGTGGCCGAGGGTTCATTCCTCAGCAAAACGAAGTGAATCTTGCGCTCGCACCGAGCCAGACCGGCTCAAGTATCAAGATTTTCATTCTTGCAGCGGCCATTCAGGCTGGGGCTCAGCCGAACGACATCATCGACGGCACACGCCCATGTGTGCTGCCGAATCCAGGCAACAACGTCGAACCTGAATTCATCATTCGGGACGGTGTGAGCGGCGGAGTCGCCACACTCGCTGAACACACCTACCGCTCGATCAACTGCGCATTTGCTCGGCTCTCGCAGATCGTTGGGCTCGACCGAGTTGTCGACACCACCTACCGAATGGCGGCCTCAGACTTTCTTCGGCCTGACCTTCCCGACAGTGTCCGTGAACCCATCAGGCCCTACGCGAGTTTCGCAACCGGAGCAAATGAGATGAGCACCCTCGACATGGCCTCAGGGATGCAGTCGATTGCTAACGAGGGCGTGCACATGGAGCCGTACTTCATTGAGCGTGTTGACGACTCGGCGGGGCGCCGCCTATATACGCACCAGTCGGAGGGCCAACGGGTACTTGATCGTTCGGCTGCACTCACCACTATCGACACAATGAAAGCAACTCTCACTGATGGCACGGCGCGCCGAGAACTTGCTGAATTTGCCCAACTCATCCCTGCAGGCGGAAAGACGGGAACCCAACAAAGCAACTACACCGCATGGTTCGTTGGCGCTTCGACCTACCTGTCGACTGCGGTCATGGTTCGAGACCCTGACCGGTACACCTCAATGGTGAATATTCCGGAATTCGTCGAGGCAGGTGTGCCTCGAGTGCAAGGGGGAACATTCCCGGCAAGAATTTGGGGTGCCTATATGGAGCCGGCCCACTCGGGCGTAACGATTACGGACTGGCCAGCACCACCTCCGCCCCAAGGCCCCGCTGAACGGCTCTACCTGCCAGGAAATGAGTGCGCCTCGATCATCGTCGGATACGAAACACCCACAACAACGACCCTTCCGGACGCGCTCATCGTGTCGCCAGACCCTGAACCTGTCGAACCTGAACCGATACTCGAAGAGATCACAACCGCCACAACCATCGCTCCTGGCGTCATTGATCCGTACGCCGAACTGCCATCGGCGCCCGCCGACGCCTATGTTGTTCCATGTGAGTGACGACGAATCCTCTGACGAGACTGCCAACAACGTTGGATCTCTGCTGTTGCAGTTACAAGGCCTCGATACTGCAAGTGACCAAGCTCGGCATCGAAAAGCGAATCTCGCCGAGCGCGACCACTTGAATGCAGTTGCAACCACGGTCGTGGAATGGGAGCGCCGGTGTACCGCGCTCGCTGCACAAATTGAGAATTCAGAGCGGGAGATCGCGTTGGCCGAACAGCGCTCTACAGAAATCGATGCTTCCCGCAGGCGTTTACAGGATCAAATGAAGACGGTGATCGCTCCGCGAGAGGCCGAAGCACTGCAGCATGAGATTGCCACTCTTGACGAAGAGCGGTCTGCGCTTGACGAAGGAACCCTTTTGAAAATGGAGGAACAGTCTGCGGCAGAGACTGAATTAAGTTCCTTGCGGGCTCAAGAGGGGGCCCTTCGTCAAGAGGCATCGAGCGCTACCTCAGCACTGGCTGAGGTTGAGGCATCGATCGATGCCGGACTCACTGAACTCTCCACAAGTCGAGCACAACTCGTGGCATCACTTCCCGCCGCCCTTGTCAGCCGTTACGAACACGTCCGAGCCAAGTTAGGTGTTGCCGCAGCAATGCTCGCCGGTAGCCGCTGCGAGGGCTGTCACCTCGACCTTTCGCCGGCTGAGGTTGATGAGGTGCGCCGAGCTCCTGCTGATGCGCTGCCCGACTGCCCGCAGTGCGGAAGGCTGCTCGTTCGCTGATGTTCTTCTGGTTCATCGCAACGTCGATACTCGTCATCCACTACGTCTTTACCGACCCACAATTCGATTATCGGCTGTTGATCGTTGGCTCGGTGGTGCCGGTAGCGGGAGACATCGCCGGGAGTTGGCTTTCGGCGCTGAACTCGTTGAGTTTCGCCGTTGCGGTGCTGGTTGTTGTCATGGCGACGACAATCGGGAAGAGGCAGGCACGACGGCTGCTACTGGGGCTTCCAATCGGGTGCCTGCTGCATTCCGTATTTGGTGGGTCATGGAATACAACTGAAGTGTTCTGGTGGCCATTTGCAGGTGTCGATCTCACCGGCTCGCAGGGAATGCTCGCTAGCCGGGGTGTGTGGTCGATCGTCCTTGAGATCGTTGGGCTTGGCCTCACCTACTGGATTCTCAAGAAGCACCGACTGCTCGCGGTTGATCGGCTTCGAGAATGGAGTCGAGACGGAAAGTTGACCTTCTCGTGATCATCCTCGTTCGACACGGAAGAACTCAACTCAATGCAACCCATTGCTTGCAAGGGCGGGTCGATGCCGAACTTGATGAGGTGGGGGAGAGCCAAGCGACATCAGTTGGTGCATATCTCGCCCAGCGCGATAAGCCAGTGAAAATCATCTCGAGCCCGCTGCGGCGGGCCCAGCAGACCGCCCATCGCATTGCGGAGCAGTTCTCTATTGAGAACATCGTCACAGACGATCGATGGATTGAAATCGATTATGGCGTGTACGACGGTCTACCTCTCGGCGAGGTTCCTCGCGAGGTTTGGAACAGATGGCGTGCCGAACCTGAATTCACTCCGGAGGGCGGCGAAAGTTTTGCGACTCTCCATCGACGTGTGCATGCGGCGTGCGAAGAGTTCGCTGCAGATGATGATGTGGGCGACATCATTGTCGTCTCACATGTTTCACCGATGAAGTCTGCATGCGCATGGGCGCTGGGAGCCGACCCGGCAGTGTCGCACCGATCGCGGCTCGATCAAGCTGCGATCTGTCGAATCGATGTTGGGGGAGCGAACCCCGTGCTGGTGACCTTCAACGAGCGTCCCTAGCTTCCTAGTGGGTTCGCTATCCGCGCTCGTAACGCGGAGTGTCGGCGGGAAGAAACTCGGTGAAGAGCCTGAGTACCTCACCAGGTTCTGCATGTCGACCGGTGTCAGCTTTTGAATAGAGAACCTCGTCATCGACGACGACATCGAAGACGCCTTTGTCGCCGGTCACGAGTGAGAGGTCAGCAATCAGGTGCTGATAGTGATGGATGAGATCATGTGCCGCGCTCACGGCGCGGTCTGAATAATCTCAAGGAACGCAATACGTGATGGAAACGCGGTACCTGTGCATCTTCACAGAGTAACCCGGCCGTGCGATGTTGCTTTTGGACCTGATGAAATTGAGGTGACGGGGAGTCGACCTATAAGCGGGATCCTGTGACGCCGAAGCGCCGGTGACCATCCATCTACGCGGCCTACCCGGAAGTGATGAGCGGGCCGCTCACTCCCTGCTTGGCCTTGCTCCGGAAGGGGTTTGCCGAGCCGTACAGATCACTCCATACGCTGGTGCGCTCTTACCGCACCGTTTCACCCTTACCTGTGGCCAGTTGCCTGGCCCATCGGCGGTCTCTCTCTGTTGCACTGTCCGTTAGGTCGCCCCAACCTGGCTCTCGCCAGCATCCTGCCCTGCGGAGTCCCGACTTTCCTCGACTCAGTCGATGCTGAACCGCGGCCACCCGTTCGACTCCCCGTCAGCGGTGAGTCTACGACTGTTGTTCGACGACAACGATGGCCCAGTCCTCCCATTGAGAATTCGAGAGAATCTGAGCGTCGCTCGCAAGGAGTTCCTCAAAGCGTTGTTGCTCGTAGTCGATGCCGAGCCAGAAGACCTCTGTCACTTGCGGGGCTGCTGAAACTTGTTGCGCCCATTCGGGACGCCGGTCGGTGTGGCTTGCGGCGACAACGAGGGCTGGTTCGTACCACGCGATGAGATACGCAGACCAGTAATCAGCGCGAATGTGAGTGTGACCTTCGCTCACCAATGTCGCTGCAACATCAGCCACTCCGGTTGGTTCCATTCGCTGATCTTTGCTTGACAAGGTCCCGACGAATGAAAGAGCGAGCATTGTGGCAACGGCGAAAGTTCTGAGGCTTGCCATTCGGAATGAAACACCAGTACTCGCGGCGATGATCACAATCGCAATCGACGGAACGACAAAGATGTAGT
>JAPOIQ010000085.1 GCA_029978815.1 bacterium | reverse complement strand
GATTATGGGACTTTCAGGGTCTGGAAAGTCGACAGCGATTCGCACGGTCAACCAATTGCATTCGGTTACAGCCGGGAGTGTCTGGGTCGACGATGTTGATATCCAGACCTTGTCGGGGCGTGCGCTGCAGGCAGTACGCCGCGAAAAGATGGGAATGGTATTCCAGCACTTTGCGTTGTTCCCGCACAGAAACGTCATTGACAACGTGGCATATGGGCTCGAAGTGCAAGGGGTCGATAAACCTGACCGTCTCAACTCGGCGATGGAAGCGTTGTCGCTCGTTGGGCTCCAGAGATACGCCATGTCGATGCCCTCGCAGTTGTCGGGTGGCATGCAGCAACGGGTCGGCCTTGCTCGGGCCCTTGCGAGTGACCCATCGATTCTGCTCATGGACGAAGCCTTCAGCGCGTTAGACCCACTCATCCGTCGTCAAATGCAAGACGAATTAATGGCGATTCAGCAACAACTGAAAAAGACCATTCTCTTCATCACGCACGACCTCAACGAAGCACTCCGAATCGGCGATCGGGTGTGCATTATGCGCGGCGGTCGAGTGGTGCAGATCGGCACGCCCGAAGAGATTCTGACCAAGCCTGCATCGGGTTACGTCGCTGAGTTTGTCCAAGACGTCGACCAAGGCCGAGTCATCGAGGTGCAGGAAGTGATGGTTGAACCTGCGCCGATCACCGCAACCGATTCGCTTGCAACCGCGGTTCGCTCAATAGAAGACCGGGCCGGAGTGTTCGTCCTCGACGCGAATGGCGCTCCTGAAGCAATGCTGACCGTCGCCGATGGCCTCGACGCCCTCGAGCGTGGAGCCTCGGTGGTTTCAGAGGCCCTGCGTACCGACTTCGAACAGTGTGGTCCGAAGCAGACATTGAACGAAATCTATGCGTTCGCAGGGCGCGGGTTGCCGATCGCCGTTGTCGAAGACGGCAAGCTTGTGGGCAACCTTGATCCTCGTCACATCATGGAAGAGCTCGGACGGGTGGAGTCGTTGATCGACAGTTTTGAACGGGAGGTGTTCTTGTGAGCCTCGTTCGCAACGATGATGGACCAGGCATCCTCGACGACGCCGTTCTTGACGAGTTCAACATTCCGTTTGGAAGTTGGATTGAAGAAGCCGTCAACTGGATCACCCTCAACATGGGTGGGGTACTCGACGTCATTGCGTGGCCCTTTGAATTCTTGCTCGAAAATCTCGTCGACCGTTTTTTGATCGCAATTCCGTGGCTTGTCGTCGTTGCGATCATGTTTGTGATCGCATGGCTTATCCGAAACTTGACCGTTGCGCTGGGTTCAGCAGCGGGCCTCATTCTTTGTGGGCTCCTCGGAAACGAATTTTGGGTTCAAACGGCCCGAACGATCGGATTCATCCTCGTTGCAGTGATCGTGTGCATCATCATCGGCATTCCTCTCGGAGTGTTATCTGGCCGAGTCGACTCGGTTTGGCAGGTTATGCGTCCGACGCTCGATGCAATGCAGGTCATCCACTCGTTTGTATACCTATTGCCGTTTGTGTACTTCTGGGGAGTCGGTCGAGTCTCGGCAACGATGGCCACGATGGTGTTCGCCCTCCCACCTTTGATTCGACTGACGAATCTTGGCATCCGCCAGGTCCCTGAAGATGTTGTCGAAGCTTCGCGTGCCTACGGGGCTCGTGAACTGCGCGTGTTGCGAGACGTGCAACTTCCGTTAGCGCGACCAGCAATCATGACGGGTATCAACCAAACGTTGTTGCTTGCATTTTCGATGCTTGGAATCGCAGCAATCCTTGGCGCCGGAGGCATGGGTGCCCTTCTGTTCAGAGCGCTCGGCCAACAGGACGTCAACCTGGCAGCATCGGCAGGTCTTGGGTTCTTCCTTCTTGCCGTGATCCTCGACCGAATATCACAAACACAGGCCGGTGGCGCGGGGCTGTTCAGTCGTATGTCGACGGCGTGGCGCGCGCGGCGTGAGCCGGAACTCCTGCTGGAGAACCCCGATTTCAACCCGGCGTTGTCGTCGACCCAAAGTGAAGAAGAGATAACCGAAGGTCAGGTTGCGCCAGTCGATTCACGGGAGCGACTTCTTGCCGGGTTGCTTGGTATCGGAGCTCTTATTTCTCTTGCCAGCTTGGCATTTGCGTGGGCTTCGAATGGTTCATTGTTCACTGGATATTCGCGGCAAGCCGATGCCGGGTTGAATGGGTCGTCGTTCGGAGCCTTTGACGCCGAGGGTGGATCGTGGTTTGCCTACATCGTCTTGCTGGGGGCGGTGATGCAGATTGCAACGGTGCTGTTGGTGCTTTCACGCCGCCGGCGGGCTCGAATATTTAACCCCGATATTGCGGTCGTGTTGTCGATCGCGATGGTGATCACCGTGCTCGGATACCTCGTTGCGAATCCGAGCGCGACTTCGCCGGACTATTCGGCAGGTCTCGGAGTGTTCCTTGCTCTGGTCGGCGGAGTGGTCTCAACAGTGGCAGGAATGGTGTGGATTCGGTCTGCCCCGTACAGCCCGCGCCGGCCCCTCCGGCAACGAATTGGTGCGTCGCAGATTGTCGTCGCAAGCTTCGCAATCGGCATTGCAGCCGTTTCGATGGTGTCAATGTGGCAACTCGACGAGCGCGGCGGCGTCGTGCTGACTCCGGCGCTTCAGGCTGAGATTGAGGAAGTGAAACGTAAAGCAGAGGCCGGCGAGATGGATGTCGGTGTTGCTGCAACCGAGATTCAAGTCATTCGGGCAAAGGCTCAAGCGGTTGAGCGCATTGTGATTACTGGCCAAGATCCGGATGGTGTTCAGCTGGGGCCATGGGTCTTCGGTGCAGTCATGGTTGCGGGCGTCGGTGCAGTCGGCGCTTCGGGGGCCGCTGGCTTCTCGAACCGTCGTAGATGGATGTCTGGGGTCGTCGCAATGGGCTTTGGTGCCGGAGTGGTTGGCCTTTCGCTTGGCTTCATCGGGACGCTCGCCAGAGCAACCGACAACAACTATTACAGCGGCGTCGGTGCAATGCTCGCCTTGGTTGCTGGAACCCTCGCATTTGTTTCGGCGAGGTCGGTTGTGACTGTCTTCGAGCGGTCAAAGGTTTACGAAGAGGCGGTCTTATGACCGCTTTAAGATTTCCAGCATCGGTCTCGGTGTTGGGAAACAACAAGTGTTGCCTCGTGAGCGGCGTGAACTGTTTGCGGCGTGACGACACACCACCTAAGGAGAAAACATGATGAAGAAAAAGAGAGCACTTACAGCGACGCTCGTGACCCTCGGACTCTTTGTGGCTTCCTGCGGCGGCGATGACGCAGCCGAACCCGCTGCTGAAGAGCCCGCTGCTGAAGAGCCCGCTGCTGAAGAGCCCGCTGCTGAAGTAAGTATGACGCCTGGTGAAGGCGTCTCAGTGACGATGGCGAAAGCGGACTGGTCAACTGAGGATCCGAACGCTTACGTTGCCCATCTGCTTCTCGCAGAACTTGGCTATGACGTAAGTGACCCAAAGGACCTCGAACTCGGACCATCAAACGCCTACATTGCTATGGCGCAAGGTGACGCCGACTTCTGGATCAACTCGTGGTACCCAGGTCACAACTCCTGGCTTGCAAACGAACTTCCGGATGGTTCGCTTGTGGGTGACCACGTGAGCCCCGTTGGCGAAATGATGATGGCTGGTGGTCTCCAGGGCTACCTCATCACTAAATCATTTGCAGAGGAGTACGGGATTACCTCTCTTGATGATCTGAACTCAAACGCCGATGCGATCGCAGCCTACGACGCTGGTGACCCAGACCCCGGCAACGGAATCGCCGACATTTACGGCTGTTCAGAAAGCTGGACCTGTGATGACATCATCCAGAGCCAAATTGCATTCTCTGGTTGGGAAAACATCAAGCAAACCATTGCAGGTTATGACGCAATGTTTGCTGAGGCTGTGACGAAGGCTGATGCTGGTGAGCCAGCAATCGTGTACACCTGGACACCAAGCGCGTACATTACGCAGCTCCGCCCAGGCGACAACGTGATGTGGCTCGAAGTTGAGGACGTAATCGACGACTCCAACCCACTTGGCGCTGAGGGTGGCGAAGGCTACAGTCAGGTGCCCGGTACCGCGTCAATCGGTGAAGACCAGTGCCCAGGTTCCGAAGATGGCGTGTGCCAGCTCGGATGGGTCGCTGCTGACATTCAGGTGTCAGCGAACAACGATTGGCTCGAGGCCAACCCGGCTGCCGCCAAGTTGCTCGAACTGTTCAAGATGAGCGTTATCGACGTTTCATTGATGAACGTTGAGATGGCTGAAGGCACCGCTGTTCTCGATCTTTCCCAAGGCTGGATCGCAGACAACCGTGCTCAGGTTGATGAGTGGCTCGAGGCCGCTCGCGCAGCAGCCTGATCAGTTCAGACTGACAAGTGGTTCGGCCGGCCCTTCGGGGCCGGCCGAACTCGCGTCTCGGGGGCCGCAAGTCCGAGAGCGGTGAGGGTTAGTCGATGGAACATCTGTTGGGGTCTTCGTAGACTTGTCAACGTGAACGTTGTTGCGGAACCGAGCTATACCGAAGGTGGGGCCTTGTTGCTCGACGGTAACCGTCTTCGAGATCTCACCGTGGGGCGCTTGAGAGACCACATTGAATCGGCTGGCTCACCCGCAATCTGTCTTGCGACAGTTCTCGTTGGCGACGACGCCCCGAGTCGGGTGTACGTCAATATGAAGCACCGGAAGGCAACCGAGGCGGGAATCATCTCTCGCGGTGTAGAACTGCCCGACTCAGCCACTCAGCAAGAGGTCGAGCAGGCTGTAGCCGAACTCGTTGCTGACTCGAATGTTCACGGAATTCTCGTGCAACTTCCGCTTCCAGATCATCTTGATGCCGAACCTGTACTCGCAATGCTGCCGCCGGAGAAAGATGTCGATGGCCTGACTGATCGTTCGCTTGGACGACTCGTCCGCGGGCTTCCTGGACATGCACCATGCACACCGCTCGGAGTGATGAGGCTGATCGATTCTTACGGTATTGCCACAAGTGGGCAGCGGGCGGTCGTTGTAGGTCGCTCGACATTGGTCGGTCTGCCGCAGTTGTTGCTCCTCGGTCGTCGTGGTGTTGATGCGACGACAACTCTTGCGCACTCTCGCACGAGCGACCTCATGTCTGTGTGCCGCGAGGCTGACATCATCGTTGCGGCGGCTGGTCAGGCTGGCATGATCACTGCCGACCATGTGCGCCCTGGGGCGACCGTGATCGATGTGGGCATTTCCCGCAGTGAAGACGGAATCGTCGGTGATGTGCGGTTTGATGAGGTGCAGGCGATCGCAGGGGCGATTACACCGATGCCCGGCGGCACTGGGCCGATGACAATCGCATGTCTGCTCGAAAACACCCTTGCTGCGGCTGATATGGCCGGAGTTTCCTGCTGACAGTCGATAACGCCGTACACATCTTGGGGCGACTCTATGTCGCACAGAGCGACGGGCAACGCTGGGCGTGCGCGGCGTTAAACGGTTGCAGTACGAGACGTCGAGGCTCGCCGAAGATGTGGAATTTCGATCGTTCTCACATTGTGTTGAGCGAAGCCGATGATGCGGTTTGAGGGCTCGCGAAGTAGCGTCGGGTCATATGGCTTCCGAACTCGTGAATCGATTTGAAAGTGTCCAAGAAGTCCGAGATGGGCTTCGCGACATCAACTACCTTGCCGATGACGGCATCGCAGGAGTTGCGTACCTCGCCGACCGGCTGGGGAAGCCCGTTCTCGTGGAAGGTCCTGCAGGCACGGGCAAGACACAGCTTGCGAAGTCGGTTGCCGAGTTCACTGGAGCTCGCCTTATTCGTCTGCAGTGCTACGAGG
>JAPOIQ010000201.1 GCA_029978815.1 bacterium | reverse complement strand
GCGCCGACTTACGGGCGAGGGCTCGTGGAGCAGTTCGCGATGCAACTTCCCGCCGACGGCCCTGACGCCACCGTCAATGTCGGCCTCGGACGGGCATATCGAATGCCAGAACACGCCCCCTTCACCGGTGGCCATTTGCCAGCAACCCGCACCTTCGCCGAAGCCACCACCATCGAGGTTGCAGGGCTCACGATTGAGGTCACCCCAGCACCATCAGATGCCGATGACTCCGTGACGCTGTGGGTGCCAAGTCTCGGCGTTGCCGTTCACAACATCATGTGGCCTGCACTCTTCAATGTTTTTGCGATTCGAGGCGAGGAATATCGAGACCCTCGGATTCTCCTCACCGGTTTAGACCACCTTCACTCGCTCGGCGCCGATCACCTCATCGCAACTCATGGACCGCCGCTGTCAGGCGCACAAGAAATTGATCGCCGGCTCCTCGCCTATCGCGACTCGATTCAGTTCCTTTGGGACCAAACCGTCCGGTGGACAAACCGCGGGGCTACTTCAGCCGAACTCGCACATCGTGTGCAATTACCGCCGACATTTGGCGACGACTGGCTCACCCAACAGCATTACGGCATCGCCGAACATCACGCCCGACAAATCCGCACCGGGCTATTCGGATTTTTCGATGGTGATCCGGCAAATATTCTTCCTCTCGACACCAAAGACCACGCGGAGCACCTCATTGAGGCCATGGGAGGCCAAGATGCTGTTCGAGAACGCTGCGAATGCGCAATGTCAGATGAGACCCGCTGGGCGCTCTACCTCGCAGCTCAACTCGCTCACCATCCGGAGTCAACCGAGGCGGACCGTGGCCTGCTCGCAACGGCCTTGCGCACTGCTGCCCGACGAACTCCGAGCGCGAACGTCCGAAATTGGTGCATCACAAAGGCCCTCGATGTCGAGGGAACGATCGACATGTCTCGTCACCGCACCCATCGGCTCGGTAGACGGCAGGTAACTGGCTGGGATCTCTCAACCTCAGCTGGGGTGCTAAGAGTCATGGTAGAGCCAGAGAAAATGGAAGGGATCGACTGTCACATCGCTCTTCACGTTGACGACGAGACCTGCGGGCTTCACTTCCGAAATCACATTCTGTGCCCAACGAGCGGCACCACGGCTACACAGACGTTGACCTGCACCAGGTCAACCTGGGATGCACTTCTCATCGGATCCACAACTCTCGCTGAGGCGATCGATGGTGGAGATGTCACGATTGCCGGCGAGGTAGAGGCTGTGCAATCAGCGTTCGGAGCTCTTGACCACCCTGCATTCAGCAGGTGATCAGATGACTCAGCTACCTCGTCCTTCCCAACCATTCACGGGCAATATCCAGCGACTGCTTTCAGATTCGACACCGGCTTCGTTCTCGCAACGCACCGCGCCTGACGGTGCACCAAATGTGCTGTTGATCATGCTCGACGACGTGGGGTTTGGGTCGATGTCAACATTCGGTGGTCCGGTTCCCTCTCCCGCGTTGCAGAGTGTCGCCGACGAAGGTCTTTCCTACAACCAGTTCCACACCACTGCACTCTGCTCACCCACTCGAGCCGCTCTGCTCACTGGACGCCAACACCACCGGGTACACATGGGCGGCATCACCGAAATCGCCAACTCGTACCCGGGTTATGACTCAGCAATTCCTGCCGAATCTGCCTCGGTCGCTGAAGTTCTACGCATGTCGGGATATTCGACCTCGTGTTTCGGAAAGTGGCACCTTGCCCCGTCTTGGGAACAGAGCCCATCGGGCCCGTTTGACCGCTGGCCAACAGGTCTTGGCTTCGACCGCTTCTACGGCATCATCGGAGCCGAGGCATCCCAATGGGAACCAGCCGTGTACGACCAAACCACCCCAATCTCACCGCATGTTGGACGGCCCGGCTACCACCTCACCGAAGACCTTGCCGACCGTGCGATCGAGTGGCTCGAGCGGCAAACCGCTTCTACTCCCGACCGTCCGTGGTTCTGCTACTTCTCAACTCCAGCCGTCCACGCGCCGCACCATGCTCCTCCGGAATGGATCAACCGATTTGCTGGACAATTCGACGGCGGATGGGATTCCCTGCGGGCAGAAATCTACGAACGACAACTCGAACTTGGAGTGATCCCTTCAGGGACAACCAACACAACTCGACCAGAGCAGATTCCTGCTTGGGAGGACTACCCCGAGCGATACCGACCGGTCGCAACTCGACTAATGGAATGTTTTGCTGGCTTTCTCGCACACACCGATCACCACATCGGCCGAGTCATCGATGCCTCCCGACAACTTGACAAGCGCAATGGAACCGAAACGCTCATCATCTATCTCACTGGTGATAACGGCGCGTCAGCCGAGGGAACCATTCATGGCGCGTGGAGTGCACCATCGTTCCAGAACGGCGTTCATGAAGACCCTGAGTGGCTTCTTGAACACATCGATGATTTCGGAACTGCAAAGTGCGAGAACCACTTCAACGTCGGATGGGCATGGGCGCTCGATTCGCCATTTCAATGGATGAAACAGGTGGCTTCGCACTTCGGTGGAACCCGCAACGGACTTGCGATCTCGTGGCCCAACACCATCACGGAATCGGGAGGCGTGCGCTCCCAGTTCCACCACGTTGTCGACATTGCCCCAACGATCTATGCAGCGGCCGGCATCACACCACCAGAGCGTGTCAACGGCATCGAGCAGATGGACCTCGACGGCGTACCCATGAACTACACATTTGCCGCCGACGGAGCAAGCACCCGCACCTCCCAGTATTTCGAAATCCTCGGTAACCGAGCCATGTACCACGAGGGGTGGATCGCATCATGCTTCCATGGTCGCGTTCCATGGATCAGAATGCAGGCCTACGAATTTGACGGCCCAGACGAACAGTGGGAGCTCTACGACGTCACCAACGACTTCTCACAGTCGGTCAACCTTGCAGAGGCCGAACCAGAGCGCCTCGCCAACCTACGCGCGCTGTTCGACAGCGAGGCACAACGGCTTGGTGTCTATCCGTTACGAGATGCTGGGTCGCCGCGAAACGGTGAACTCGCAGTCCCACACTCGCTCGGCGAGGTGTCATCGATGACGTATTCCACCGCCCATATTCGAATGCCCGAATCATCGGTAATCAACCTGAAGAATTGTTCATGGCGAATCACTGGAGATGTCACCATCTTGGGAACCAGCGAGGGCGTCATTGCCTGTCAGGGCGGCAATATGTCGGGCTGGTCGTTATGGCTTCGTGACAGTGTCCCGCACTTCACCTACAACTGTTTCGGACATGACATCACGACGATGAGCGGTGACGCGCTTCTAGACGGCCAACACAGCGTCGTGATCGACTTCGTCTATGACGGTGGCTTCGGTCGCGGTGGAGATCTCGTCATGTCGGTTGACGGAATTTCGATTTCTCGCGCCCGAATTGAACGCACCGTGCCACTCGTCTACTCGATGAGTGGCGAAACCTTCGACGTCGGCATCGACACCGGTTCAGTCGTCGGCCCGTACCCCCACGACTATCGGTGTACCGCAACGATCAATGGGGTCACACTCGAACGGAAGTCCGAGCCTGACCCCACGATCAAGCAACTTATTGAAGAAGGAATGTGGCGAGCTGGGATGAGTACCCAGTAACCACCGCTGCCTCAGTTACGACGCTGCAGCAAAGCCCGCACGAAGGTCATCAAGGATGTCCTCGATACTTTCGAGACCGACAGAAAGCCGGATCAATACTGGAGTCACAGAGCTTGCTGCCTGCTCCTCTGGAGTGAGCTGCGAGTGCGTGGTGCTCGCTGGGTGG
>JAPOIQ010000231.1 GCA_029978815.1 bacterium | reverse complement strand
GTGCGGCTCCGAACCTTGACGGGGTGATCGACGTCAACGTTGCCGCTCTGATTTCTGACGGCATAGGCAGATCGGTCGTTGTTGAAAACGATGCAACCTGCGGGGCGCTTGCCGAATGGCAGGCTGGAGCGGCACGAGGCGCAACAGATATTGCGTTTGTATCGCTTGGAACCGGCATCGGTGGTGGACTCATCACCGATGGAGAGATGCAGCGCGGACGTCACGGATACGCCGCCGAGTTTGGCCACATCGTTATTGACCCGACCGGAACCGAGTGCCCGTGTGGGCAGCGAGGATGTTGGGAGCGTTACGCCTCCGGCTCCGGGCTCGCATACCTCGCCCAACAGCGGGGGAAAGAGGGTCGACTCCGACGTGTTGTGGAGCACGCGGGTGGCGATGCCGCGCTCATCCGAAGTGAACACGTGCTCGGAATTCAAGTTGGTGTTGACGATGAGACCGAAGATCTCATGAGCGCCTTCGCTCGCTGGATCGCACTCGGTCTCGTCAATCTTGCTAACGTAGTTGACCCTGAGGTATTTGTCATCGGTGGGGGAGTTGGAAGTTCGCTCGGACCTCGAGTTGAGGCGGTCCGAAGTGCGTTCGTTGACTTGATCTATCAATCTCAGCAACGAGAATTACCGGGGATTTTGCTGGCTGAATTAGGCGAGTACGCAAGCGCGATCGGCGCAGCACTGCTTCCAAGTTGGCGAGGAGACTTCGCGAGGAGAGCAGAGCAAGGGTAACGTCATTTCAGTTATGGAATTTCGCCGAATCACGAACCTTCCGCCATATGTCTTCACGATTATCAATGGGCTGAAGATTGAAGCGCGGCAGCGTGGTGCCGATGTCATCGACCTTGGGTTTGGCAATCCTGACTTGCCATCACCAGAGATCGCCGTCGAGAAACTTGCTGAAGCAGCAAAGAATCCTCGGAACCACCGTTACTCGCTCAGCCGTGGTCTTCCTCGCTTGCGTGAGGAGGTAGCGAAGTACTACGAGAAAACATGGGGAGTTCAGCTCGACCCTGAACTCGAAATCACCAACACGATCGGTTCAAAAGAAGGCTTCTCGCATTTGATGTGGGTGTTGCTCGAACGCGGCGATGCGGCAATCGTTCCGACTCCGAGTTACCCCATTCATATGTATGGCCCTCTATTTGCAGGAGCCGACCTTCGCCAACTTCCGATGCGTGGGTTATCACATCCCGATGAACGGTCAAACTTCTCTGACGAGTTCTTTGACAATTTGCATCGCGCCTACGACATCGGTTGGCCAAAACCGCGCGTTCTCGTGATTTCATTCCCGCATAATCCGACTGGGGCGTGCGTCGACCTTGACTTCATGCAACGTGTCGTCGATTTTTGCCGTGAACGCGAAATGATTGTCGTTCACGATTTTGCCTATGCCGACATTGGCTTCGATGGAGTGCGTCCTCCAAGCATTCTCCAGGCCAAAGGAGCGAAGGAAGTTGCTGTCGAGCAGTATTCGATGACGAAGAGCTTCTCGATGGCTGGCTGGCGAAGCGCATTCATGGTGGGAAGCTCCGAAGTTGTCCAGGCTCTCGTGAAATTGAAGAGCTATCTCGACTACGGAATGTTCCAACCGGGGCAGATTGCCGCAACTGTCGCCTTCCGAGAAGCATCGGACTACCCGAAAGAAATTTGCTCTATCTACGAGTCGCGATGCGATGCGTTAATCGATGGGCTGTCGAAGATGGGGTGGGAAGTTCCAAAACCAGGTGGGACGATGTTTGTCTGGGCGCCAATCCCTGAGGCCTATAGCGAAATGGACTCTGTCGAGTTCTGTTCGATGCTCGTCAAGGAGTGCGATGTTGCGCTCTCACCGGGAGTCGGCTTTGGTCCAGGTGGTGAAGGGTATGCGAGATTTGCCCTCATCGAGAATGAGCAGCGGATCGCTCAGGCGATGCGCAACCTTCGCCGCGGACTCACCAAGCTTGGCTGACGTTCCGTCACGCTTTATTCGGCCCAACCGAGCGAACGCTCGACCGCCCTGCGCCACTGCTGATAGGCGAGGTCGGACAACATTCGATCAGGTTGGGGAGAGAATTCGGTCTCAAGTTGCCAATCTGCTGACAGTTCCTTGAGTGAACCCCACACGCCCTCAGCAAGCCCAGCGAGTCGAGCGGCGCCGAGAGCGGTTGTCTCATGATCGACGGGACGTCGAACGGTAGAACCAAGTTGATCAGCCTGGAACTGGAGAAGGAAATCCATGACCGAGGCACCACCATCGACCCGGAGATCGTTGAATTGAACGCCCGACGCCGCAGTCATTGCGTCGATCACGTCTCGCGTCTGAAACGCCATTGATTCAATTGTTGCTCGAGCAAGATGAGCCGCCGTCGAGCCACGGGTAAGGCCACAAATCGTCCCTCGGGCGTGAGGGTCCCACCACGGAGATCCAAGTCCGGTGAATGCAGGAACGATGACAACTCCACCGCTGTCATCAACGGTTGCAGCAAGCGGCCCAACTTCTTGGGCAGCATCGATGATGCCAAGGCCATCACGCAGCCACTGGATGGCGGCACCCGTGACGAAAATTGAACCCTCAAGTGCATAGGTCGGTGAACCATCGCCAAGGTCCCATGCAATGGTCGTCAGCATGCCCTCGGTAACTGGCGGGCAATCTGTGCCGACATTTAAAAGGACAAAACTCCCGGTTCCGTAGGTGTTCTTTGCCATCCCCGGCTCGAAGCATGCTTGGCCAAACAAGGCGGCCTGCTGATCGCCAGCAACGCCGCTAATGGGAATTCCCTCCGGCACTCCTGACCCAGTGACAGTGAGCCCAAAGCGTCCAGAAGACGCACGGACCTCTGGAAGTGCTTCGATAGGCACCCCAATCGCATCGCAAAGATCGCTATCCCAATGATGTTCACGAATGTTGTAGAGCATTGTCCGACTTGCGTTCGTCGGATCGGTCACGTGAGCAGCTCCGCTGGTGAGTTTCCAGATAATCCAGCTATCGATCGTGCCCAGTGCAAGATCACTGTCAATGGGAATCGACTGGTCGCGAAGCATCCGCGCAAATTTTGTTCCGCTGAAATACGGGTCGAGAACGAGTCCGGTTCGTTCCCGCACGATTGGTAGAAGACCATCTCGTTCGAGTTGAGCGCATTCATCGGCAGTTCGACGGTCTTGCCAAACGATCGCGCGGCCGTGCGGTTGGCCGGTCGAGCGAGACCATGCCACGACTGTTTCACGTTGATTTGTGATGCCAATTGCTACAACGTTTTGTCGCCCTACTCGGGAGACCACTGCGTTAACCGTTGAAACAACGGCGGCCCAAATTTCATTTGCGTCGTGTTCGACAAGCCCCGGCTCTGGGAAAAACTGGGTGAACTCTTGGT
>JAPOIQ010000263.1 GCA_029978815.1 bacterium | reverse complement strand
TGCCGCATTGACATGAAACGGAACTGCAACCTTGTCGATATCAGCAATGACCTCTGCGTCACCCACGGCGTAACCGACTCGAAGACCGGCGAGGCCATGCGCTTTCGACAGCGTGCGAGTCACCAACACATTTCGGAATTTCGGCACAACCTCGGCAACCGGGTCGGGTGTTCCCGGGTCAACGAACTCTCTGTATGCCTCATCGATGACGACGATCACCCCATCGCCCGCCGCTGTTGCTATACGAACAATGTCGTCTGCCGCTAGCAATGTGCCTGTCGGGTTATTTGGTGTGGCCAACATGATGACCTTCGTTGCCGGCGAAATCGCTGAAATGATGCCATCAACGTCGTAGGTGAGGTCGTCTCGCAGCGGGACCCGAACCATTTCGGCGCCGGTGAGTTGCGAATAAATCGGGTATACCTCGAACGAACGCCAACCAAAAATGATCTCGTCACCGGGGTCAAGGTAGGTGAGGAAAATCTGCTGTAGTAGGCCCACCGAACCGTTGCCGATGGAGACTTGTTCTGCATCGACACCCAGCCACGAGCCAATGCGCGCGCGCAATTCTGCTCCGCGGTGGTCGGCATAACGGTTGGCTCCCCGAACCGCCTCGAGGACTGCAATCTCGACTGCTGAGATTGGTCCTTCAGGATTCTCATTTGACGCGAGCTTCACTGCGTCAACAACGCCGTGATCCTGTTGTGCCTGCTTGGCATCTCGTCCAGGACGATACGCAGGAAGGGCTTCTACGGCGGAGCGTGGGCGACCAGGTCGTACTTGTGAACTCACAACTAAGAACGGTAGCGGCCAACGACCCCCGAGTTCTCGAGTTCGTTGATCTCTTCGTCGGAATATCCGAGTTCGGCGAGAACCTCCCGACCGTTTTCACCCAGTAACGGTGCGAATCGACGCGGCTGCGCGTCGACCGGAACGCCCGGAGCAAGCGACGGCGTCATCCGATATTTTCCAAGGCTCGGATGGTCAGTCATCGGGAGTGCATTTGTCACCTCATCGAGGGTGACCACCTCATGCACCGGAACACCGGCTGCCGCACATGCGCGTACAAATTCCTCAGTCGTGAGTTCTGCCGCGATGCGCTGGTACTCCCGATATAGCTCATCGATGTGGTTGAGGCGACCTAGCCGAGAAACGAAGCGCTCATCTTCGAGCATCTCGACCCGACCCCCGATACGAATAAGGCCCTCGAAGTGATGTCGCTCGTAGGCAAGAATCGCAACCAAACCGCCATCAGCAGTTCGAAGTGGACGGCGCTCAGGACTTAGCAGTCGCGGATATCCCGCTCGAGACAACTGCGGTTCTGGAATTGCTTCGGCGCCATGTTCAACCAACAAAAACGCCCGCATCATGTCGTACATCGCAAGAACTGTTTCTGTGCCTTCGCCAGTTCGTTCTCGGTGGAACAAGCCTGCGAGTACCGCCTGTGCAAGGGCCATCCCCGACACCTTGTCGGCGATAAGTATCGGTGCCATGACCGGAGGGAGCCCCGCTCGCTCATTGGTATCAACAAACCCCGTAGCGGCCTGAATGATGTCGTCGTAAGCCGCAGCATCAGCGTTCTCAGAACTTGGGTCATAACCAGCGGCAGCAACCCAGACGAGATCCGGGCGAAGCGGACGCAGGTCGGCGGGAGTCACCCGCGCACGCTCACGAGAGCCCGGGCGCAAATTCGTCACGAACACGTCGCTTTCGGCCACGAGTTTCTCAAATATTGACCGCCCCTCTGAACTGCGAAGATCAAGAACAATGCTGCGCTTATTGCGCATGAGATTAAGGGTCACTCCAGAGACATCGGGGTGTGGACCCTGACCCATATGGCGGTTTGCATCGCCGACCGAGGTTTCAACCACTGTCACATCAGCGCCCATGTCGGCAAGAATTTGGGTTCCAAACGGACCCATGATGACTGCCGTGAGATCAAGAATCTTTACTCCGGCAAGCGGTTGGTAGTGGCTCATCGGGTTCTTAGTCGAGCAGGTCGACAGGTAAATCGACGAATCGGGCACGCAACCATTCACCGAGGCTCTTCGCCTGCCCATCGGTTCGGGTCGACGCTGCGACACCCTCGGACAGCAATCCTCTGACAACGAAGTTCAGTGAACGAATATTCGGAAATACATACCGATCGACATGGAACTTGGAGGTTTCAGGGAGCAGTTCCTTAAATCGTTCAACGGTGAGAAATGAATTGAGCCACAGCCAGGCCTCATCACTTCGGGCGAACATACCGAGGTTCGCATCTCCTCCTTTGTCGCCTGAGCGAGCACCAAACAATGTTCCTAAGGGGACGTTCCGTGTTGCACCAGTCGCAGGCGAACCCTGCGGGCCCGGAGTCGGATCAACATTCACCGGCGAGTGTTCGGGCGCTACCGACTCAATTTGCCGTGTTGAACCGTTCATGTGCACATACGCAGGAACAAGATCAGCTGGCACAAGAGCAGGCCGGTACACACCATACGGCGAACCCGCAGAGGGGCCGCCCGAGAGCGAGTAGAACCCCGGGATGCTTGACAGTCCAGTTTCAACAAATGCGTTCGAGAATGCCCGACCCACTTTGCGCTCGTCGCGATCCTTCACGCTGATACGGAGTTGAGCGGTTGCCGCCTCGTTGCTCAGCGGGTCAACGTGATCAGTTCGAACGAGGCGAACCTCACATTCTTCAAAGTCATCGGCGGCAAACGGCGACGCCTCCCAGAATGCATCGAGCGCCATTTCCGATTTCTCTTCAATGTCAAGCCCGGTGAGCGCGAGCACCATGTCATTTCGATACCCGCCTAGTTCATTCATCGCGACTTTCAGCGAGCCAGTCGGAGGTTCTCCCTTCACCCCTGAAATTCGAACACGATCAGGCTCAACCTGTTCAAGAGAAATGGTGTCGAAC